>JBDOMX010000828.1:0-2866 GCA_039831615.1 Planctomycetaceae bacterium | reverse complement strand
ATAATTGTTCGGCTGTCATTCGACGAAGAATCGGTCCGGGAAAATGATACGGTTCACCTGCGGCAACTTCTTCCGTGCCTGCCTGTCGCTGGTACGTCTTCGAATTGAAAATCATCCGGAGGTATTGTTTCATGTCGAAGTCATTACGCTTCAACTCCGACTCCAGATACGCCATCAGTTCCGGGTTTTCCGCGACGGTCGCGTCGGTCATATCGTCCACGGGTTCAATTTGGCCAACACCAAATGATTGTTTCCATAAGCGGTTGGCGATCGTACGCGCAAATCGTGGATTGTCCTTCGCTGTCAGCCAGTCCGCGAACGCCTGTCTCGGCGACTTACCACTGCGGATGGCTGCTGTGTGACCAAAGAGGGTTTGGGGGGGGATGACCTGTCCGGGCTTTGCGTTGTCGTAGGCATAGTCCTTCGGAAGCCGAATCTTTCTGTTTGGGCGATCATTGACGATCTGCATATTTGCACGGATCAAACGTTTGAAGCGATACGAGTTCCGTCGACGGTCTTCTTCTTCCTGTTCGATTTCCTCGTACTGCTCCTGCAGTCTGTCATTGGGGTTTTCAGCCCAGTACCGCGTGTCCTGTCCCCTGGTCTGAGTCTGTGTTCCGAAGGTAAACGCGGCCATCTGGTAGAACTCTTTCTGAGTCCAGCGATCGAATGGATGATCATGACACTGGGCACAGCCGATTCGGGTCCCGAGAAAGATTCGGACCGTGTTGTTCATGTTGTCCAGTTGCATATTGGCGTCCCGCTGCAGATAGCCGGTCGCCGGATTGTCCCAAATCAGTCCTTCAGCCGTCACGAGCTCGTTGACAAACTGATCCCACGGTTTGTTTTCGGCCAGTGACTGTTTGATCCACTGACGATAGTGGTAACCCCGAACGTTGTTATTCAGGTTGTCTTTGTAGCGCAACACATCAGCCCAGTAATTGAAATTGTGGCTGGCGTACCCATCGCTGCCGAGGAGCTCATCAATGAGCCGGCTCCGTTTGTCTTCGTCTCTGGACCCCAGAAATCTTCGGGTCTGCCGGTATGTCGGAATCGTGCCCGTGATATCCAGGTAGATTCGCCGTACGAACTGGGCATCGGTTGTGACGGGGTTCGGGGCGACGTCGAATTTGCGATAGTTGGATTCGATCAGACGGTCGATCTTCGCCGCGGCGCTGAGTACATCCTGCATCCTGGCCGGGACCACGGGTGCGGATGTAACTGCAAATCGTTGAGGCTCAGGCGACTGGTTCTTTTTCTTTGAAGGTGCAGTGAGTTCGCTGACCTTGACACGGTCGGCTTTCGATTCGGCTCGTTTCCCCAATTCTTTGAAAGCCTGGCTTCGCCCCTTGAAAGCCATCAGGTAGTCCGACTTGAGGGCAATTGCTTTACTGAAGTCCTTAACAGCCGTCTCGAAGTCTTCTTTGCCGTGTCGAGCGTAGGCCCGGAAGCAGTATGCAGCGGCGTGTTCGACATTCAGCTCAATCGTTCGATTCAGGCTTTGTATTGCCGCATCGGGTTTTCCCTGCTCCAACAGTGCCTGACCTCGAAAGAAGTGCGCCTTGACAGACTCAGGGCGCAATTGGACTGCCTTGTCCAGATCCGCCATCGCACTCGGCATGTCACGTTGGAGGGCGAAGAGGTAGGCGCGGTCGCACAGCGCATCGATCAGTTTTGGCTGAATCTGCAGGGCTTTGTTCAGATCCGTCGCAGCCTGCTTCAATTCCCCCTTCGCGACACAGGCGGACCCTCTGCGATGAAACGCCAATGCCAGTCCCGAATCGAGCTCAATCGCTTTGTCGAGATCGACAAATGCTCTTTTCATATTGCCTTTCTTCGCGTAGGCAAATCCACGGTTGCTGTATGCCACAGCGAACCGGTCGTCATTTTGAATCGCGCGGTTCGCGCTGCGAATCGCCTTGTCCCATTCTTCCCTCGCGATGTAAGCGTTGGCACGATTACTGTGTGCTAATGCATGGTTACCCTGTTGCAGGGTCGCAAAGTAAGCGCTGTTGACCGCATCCAGGTAGTCGCCTTTCTGATAGTTAGAAAACGACCGGTGAGCAAAAGCATCAGCCCGATTCGCGAGCATCTCGGGTTTGCGCCCCTTGAGCTCCGTGACCTGATCGAATTCCGCGATTGCTGCGTCGTACCGGCCCATGCCGTTGAGAGCGATTCCCCGAGTCACTCGCGCGCTCGCGTTCTTTGGATCACTGCTAAGGACTTTGTCCGCGATGCTGAGTGCCCGGTCCCACTCTGACCTGTCGGCATACGTACGGGCCTGATCGGCCAGAGTGACCGAAGGTTCCTTTTCGGAACTCTGTGCCCTCGCACAGGTCACTGCGCAGCATATGGTCGCCGTAAGGACTGAGGTCGAGAATGAGAAACGGATCCAGCGCACTCGTGTCGAACATTCAGTCATAGATTGTGCCTCATACGACTGCCACAGAAGCCTTGACATCGGAGTAAGAATATTACTCATTCGCAGGGCCGGAGGCCAGGCTTCATTTGTGTCGTGAGTGAGCTGTCCTGCTCAGAATCGACGGCGCAACTCCGCGGATCTGCAGGTAGCTGGTTGTACGGAAGATCCACTTGCTTACGACACGATGATCAAGGCGTCAGGGATTTCGTCAAAGGGACACGCACGGTGCATGGGCCGTCGATTCATTCATCCAGTGGCGTTCGCCGGAGAAATACGGCAGCTCGTCGCGCGGCTCGTGGAACAGCAGTCGACAGTGGTGAACTGAACACAGTTCACCGGGCGAATTCGCAATTCTTCGGAATGCTACCAGTACGCACCATTGATGCTCACGGCCATGCAGGTGCTACCGCGTCCGACACGAGGTAAACTGAATGGTTCCGCGCA
>JBDOMX010000115.1:12259-12779 GCA_039831615.1 Planctomycetaceae bacterium | reverse complement strand
AAATTCGCCAGTACCTTCGCGAGTCCTATACGGTGGGTCCATTTTACACGCCGATCTGGCCCCCGAAGTGGGTCCGTTTTGCACGCCGATCTCCAGATGACCTGTCGCCGCGAGATCGAGTTTCAGGTGCCCATTGTGAATCCTGGACCGGGATTGCATCCACCTCGTGGCATCGCTCGCCCCACAGCCTCAACCACAGAAGACGCGAGCAGCGTCGCCCCGACATCCGTCCCACACCTTGCGACGATTGGTATCGGACTATCTGACGAACATGGACCTGAGGAGAACTGAGTGATCAGTCCTTCGAATCCATACAAGGCACCGAACGAAACCGAATCAGAAGAAGACCGGAGAACTCACAAGGGTATCATTGAACGGGTCGCAGAAGCCGTGCTGATCGTCGATGCCTGTATCCCTGGGCCGATCGCGCTTTTGGCGATCGCTGACTTGCCGATTGACGTGTTTTGGCGGTCAAGGACTCGATACGTGATGATTGAGGCCAATGAATGACAGACAACCC
>JBDOMX010000115.1:0-12249 GCA_039831615.1 Planctomycetaceae bacterium | reverse complement strand
GACATGCGATTCTTGCCGTGGCGATTCTCCAGCTCATTGCAGTGGTGTTGACGCTGTGTTTTCTGATCTGGTCACTGATGCCACTGGTGTTAGGTTGAAACGAATTCAGGGGCTCATCTCAGCGTGCCGCCACCTCCAGTGTGTGCACCAGGAAATCTGATGTTTATCGAGGCGTGCCGGAATTGTTTTACGGTCCCGAGTTCCGCGCGGAGATTGACTCTCGCAGTTTGATGACGGCAGCTGCCGCAAACATGAAGAAGGCGAGAATCAGGCCCCAGGTTCTCAGCGAATAGCGTCTCCAAAACTCGGGGGCCTCTCCCCGTTTGAGCGCGAGCACGTCTTCTCGAGACAGATCCATGAAACTGCCGTCCGGTTGAATCAAATAATGCTGGCCCCCCAGCATGTCGTTGACGACCGTCCCCGGAGGAAATGCGATCGTCAGCGTGTCCTCCGAAACCGACTCGTTAATGGTAGAACTGATCACCTTCGCAGCCAGAAACGGAAATAACTCGTGCTGCCCGGGAAAGTCTTCGACGTCGGCGGATCCCTGCATGATCATCACGGTCCAGTTCGCAGGAAGCCAGCCGTGACGTTCGTGCTCTTCGTATTTGATGTCCAGTTGCGCGGCAGGTGTCCCTCCGTGTGTTTCGATCTGGCGCACGATGACGAAATCACGCCGGGGATCGATCCAATAGCTGCGGACAACGTCATGATCTGCTGATTCCTGCAGCTGCAGACAGCGAACTCCATCGACGTACACATCATTGGCAACCAGTTCCCAACGGGACGTATCGGGTGGAGTCCCCAGTGGCGAAAGTGGTCTCAGACTGAGGAGCAGGGGACGATACGCCAGGTCTTCCGGTAATCCTCCGCCGGCTCCCGCGTAGATTGCCGCTTCAGCGTGCTGAGTTGAAGCGGCTGATAACAACTCCCGAAATGAGCTACCATCAAAGATCCGGGTCAAGTGGCGTGGACTTCGAAGCTGCGCGCCGTTTCCCGGGAAGCGAGCGTGAAGGGCATCAAAAAAAACGGAACGAACGGTTCGGTTCAATGCCTCATCGAGAGGAAAATACACTTCCGGATCGTCAGGAGGCCCATGGTAGCCGGCAAATTCCCGCTCACTCCGATAGTACCAGCGGTTCGTTGCATAACGAAAGCGGTCGCCCTTGAGAACAAGTGACTCATGACGTGTGATTTCTGGATTCGTTGCTGCGTCAGGCGGCCAGGTGACCTGATAACTGCTCCACCAGTGTGCGGCCGAGTCATCCGGACACCAGACGAAGCGCGCCGAGTCGACTCGCTGCTGCCGCTCGGTCCACGCCGTCATGACGGCCGTCAGATCGATTGGCGATGCGGGCGGAACTTCCTTTTCCAATGCCAATGTCACTGGCAAGGCCATGCCGGACAGTCCCGCAAGCAACGCGACGGGAATCGTGCAGGGAAACAGAGAAATGGTTCGAAGAGCACGCGGCATCATCATCCGAAGTGACGACTTTCGTTGCGTGGTCAATGTCACTTGCGGTCTCCATGGTGGGCACGTCGCCCCAACGAATTCAGGATGATCGCTGCAGCAGCTGACGGACGATCGAGCGATGGGCCGACCCGGCATTTCAGTGAAGGGCCAGCGGTGCATTTCTAACACAAAGTGTGGACTGGCTGCACGGAAATGAGGGCTTCGAATCTGCAGCGGTCGATTTGTTGACAAACACAACCAGCTGACCATCATGATGATCGACGGGATGCGACAGGATTTCCGGTCTGATCCATCATTAAATGGCCGGAACGTTGCTCACAGACGGTGTCGCTCATTTTATCAACAGGAACAGGAACGGCGGACAGATGATGCGAGCCCCCAACGCGAAGCGTCAGGGTTTCAGCAAGGTGGAAGTGCTGGTTGTCATGGGAGTGATCACCGTCGCTGTTTCGCTCCTGCTGCCGGCTTTGCTGGATTCCAGACAGACGGCTCGTGCGCGCATCTGCACCGACCGCCTGCGGCAGATCGGTTTGGCACTTGATGGCTATCACAAGAGTTACCAGGTGTTTCCTTCAGGGGCAATGTACCGCACATCGAAGCCTCGCGGGACGATTCCGGAGGGTGACCAGTTGACTGACGGTCGTGTTCCCTGGTCTGTGCAGATGCTTCCCTTTCTGGAGGAAGCTCCGCGCTACCATCGATTTGACGTGGAAGGAATCTTTTCAGCCAGATTCGATTTGCGTTCCGCGACACCAGAACCAAACCGCACACAACAATACCTGCCACTGGTCAGACTTCAGTGTCCGGACGATCCCAACAGCTCAGCGGAAGCGACTCATTCCAACTATGCTGCTTGCCAGGGCGGAGGAACTGCCGCTGACGCTTTGGAACAGGACCGAGCGACCCTGCCCGGATTCAGACTCTTCTTTGACAATGGCATTTTCTACCACAACTCAAGGACGACCGTCGACGACATCCGCGACGGGCTCAGCAACACGCTCCTCGTGGGAGAGTCAAAGTACGTCGGCACACCGAGGACCTTTGGGTCGGACGGTGCGTGGTGGTCGTGGGCGGCAAGCATTCGAGGCGACAGGTCAAATCCGTCATTGTTCAATATCTCGGCCACCGTCGACCCTCTCAATAATCCGCAGAATGGAGAATACACGGAACAGGAGATCATCCATCACAGGGGTGTTTTCGAAGGAGCCCATCACGGAGGACAACAACGCGTTTACGGGAGCTGGCATCCCGGCGGCGGCTATTTTTGTTTTGCGGATGGCGCCGTGCGGTTCCTGAATGAAGCCATCGATCTGCAGACATATCGACGTCTGGGAACGATTGCGGACGGCATGCCGGAAGACGGCTGGAACGTACAGTAATCCTGCAACGCCACTGTTCGATGCCGCCAGAGTGACCGGAATTGTTCGCACGACCAGTGCGCATCGAGCCGAGCAAAGACCGACCGTTTGAATGCAGTGAACTCACGGATTTTCCGGGACTACCGGACGACGAAATCGGACGAATCGAAAATCCTGTTCCCCCGGAACTGTCGACAGGACCAGTCCAATGGTCACTCGATCCATTGACGCAGGAATGTCGGTCCGGAGTTGTCCGGTCAACAGTCGGCAACCGTTGAGTGTCACGAGACAGGTACCGGATGCGATGCGAATCCGGATGTCATTCCAGTCGTCTTGGCGGAGGGCCCGCTGGGCGAGTGGATTTCCAGTGCCCACGATTTCGTCAGCCACACGATCAAGGATGTAGGGTGCTCCCTGAGACGCCGCGGGAATGATGATCTGGTACGTCCGATTGTTCACGTCGACGAGGACTTCACACGGAAGAGTTTTCAGGGAACGATAGTCAAAGTGAACTTCCGGGGACTCAAGGAGCAGTTCTTGACTGGCTCCGGTGGCTGCCCCTGCTTTGACCTTGCGACTGTCGGTCATCTGCATCTCTGCCAGGCGGCTCACATCCAGATCATCAGGTTGCAGGATTTCATAGACGCCCTGCTCGACAGGCTGTTGTCGAGATTGCCGCAGGAACCAGTCGTACAGCTGAGGGGATCGGTAGGCTGCATTCCAGCAGTCGTGGCCGGTACCGGCGTACTCGGTAAATAACGGACTCAGCCCCTTGTGGAGGCACTGTCGGCGGTAATCCTGCGCTGACCAGACGAGATCTGCCCTGTCACCCCTGTTATAGAAACCCCAGACCGGATGTTTTTCCATGGCATCACGATTGCACGTCGAGGGAGGTGCGCCAGTGGCCAGCGGGGCGATGGCTGCAAACGTATCCGGGAATTGCGAAGCCAGGGCATAGACACCTTCTCCGCCACTTGACGGGCCGGTCAGGTACACGCGATCCGGATCGCAGTTGAGTTCGTCGATGACTTGTTTGAGGATCTCCACCGTAGCGATGACGATGGGGGACGATTTGTCAGTCCATGAGCCGCCGACGTCCATCTGAGTCGCAATGCACACGAAGGGAAAACGAAGTCGAGACTCCCACACCGGCAGCCCAAAGTTATTGCTGAGCTGCCTGAAACCATCATCGCCGTTTTCGCCAAGCCCGTTGAGGAACACAATCACTGGTCGTTTCTGTGTGGGTTCTCGTTGTGCATAAGGCACGAACAGCACATACGGATGGTCACGTCCCGAGTCGTCGATGTAGTTCTGGCAACTGAATCCCAATGGTGGTGTGGAATGACGAGTGGCCAGATAGAACACACAATCACCCAGTGCGACAACCACGAGTGCGACAAGCACGAGTGCGGGCAGCCACCATGCACGACTCAGACTCGGCTGCCCAGGACGGCGCCTCTCATCACTGGAATTTGTCGACTGGCTGCTCATCGTTGCAGGGTCCTGGATCGATCGGTCGCCATGAGTCATTCCAGGTCGCGTCCCCGGGGTGCTGACACGCACAGTGTGTGATAACGATCGGCGGACATGGAGATTAACATTTTCGTGCCGGCTGCGATTCCAGGATTCAGCCGTATCGCGGACCAGGAATCGCTCACAGGTGAAACTCTTTGGTCATGGACAAACTCACATGCTATAAGTTTTTAGGCGGTCGATCGACGGCGGCCCGATCGCCGGACAATCTCCGTCATCATTGAGTGGAACGGGGCACAGCGTTGTCACCAGAGAATTCTCTGATATACTTAGGGTATATTCGATTGTAATACGTACTCACTTGTCTCTGACTCGACGGTGTGGCGATTGCCTGACGGGCGCGGACAGATTTCATGGCTGCACGATCAATCCATCGTAGCGGATTTACGCTGATCGAATTACTGGTCGTCATTGGGGTCGTGGGGATCCTGTTGGCTTTGATCCTGCCGGCCGTGCAGCGGTCACGTGAGTCGGCCCGCCGCGTCGATTGTCAAAATCGCCTCAAGCAGATCGGCCTCGCTCTGCACAACTACCATTCCAGCTTTGAACTTTTCCCGCCGGGCGGCGTGCACCTCACCACCGAAACGCCCGGAACTGTCCCATTGGGAGATCAATTGACGGATGGCCGTGCGCCATGGACGGTACTGATCCTGCCCTACCTCGACGAACAACCACGACATGATCGTTTTGACATGGCGACCACATTCTCCACACGGTTTGATCTGCGGCTCTTGACTCCGGAGCCAAACCTCACGGAGCAATACCGACCGTTGACAAAATACCAGTGTCCTTCTGACCTCAACAGCTCAGCCGACGCAACACATTGCAACTATGCCGCCTGTCAGGGAGGTGGGACTCCCGACGACGCGTCGGAGCAGACGGCAGGCGAAGTGCCCCGGCTGTTTTATGACAACGGATTGTTTTTCCACAATTCGAGCCATTCAATCGGCGATATCAGTGACGGTTCGACGCAGACGATCCTGGTGGGGGAGACCAAGTACGTGGGAACGCCCGCAGGTTTTTCATCAACGGATGCATGGTGGTCGTGGGCGGCTGCCGTTCGGTCACATGATTTCGTCGCGTCTCTGTTCAATATTTCCGCAACGGTCGATCCGATCAACTTTCCGCAGAACGGCGAGTACACTGAGGAGGACGTGGTCAGGAATCACGGCGTATTTCAAGGAGCTAATCACGGCGGCCAGCAGCGTGTCTATGGGAGTTGGCATCCTGGGGGCGCACTGTTCCTGCTCGCTGACGGTTCCGTCCGGTTTCTCAATGAAAACATGAGCATCAACGTGTATCGCAGCCTTGGGACGCGCGCTGATGGATCCCCACAGGGGGCCTTTTGAACGATGCATGATCCCCATTTTTTTACGGCGCGGTGAGTGGATCCACACGATTTCAGATTGACTCTTCATCGTGCCGGACAAATCAGGAGTTCGACCCATGTCCGAGTATTCGCTGTCGAATGACTCGGCCGGATCACTTTGGTACTACCGCAGCCTGGGGCAGGTGACCGGACCACTCACCTCTGGTCGTATTCGTCAACTGGCAAAACAGGGCAAACTGTTTCCGGAAGATCAGGTCCGACTGGGAGCTGCCGGCGACTGGGTTGCGGCCGAAGACGTCGAGGGGTTGTTCAGCGGGATCGCGCTGACAAGTCGAGCGGAGCGGGCTGCCGTTCGAGCACAGGCAGCGAACGAACACAAAGAGCAGGACTCCGCACCTGTTTCCGCCACCTGGTACCGCGGGGACATTCTTCGCGGTCGGATTGCGGATGGGGTCGAATGGGGCCGCAACAATCTGGAGCTGTTGCGAGTCGGCTTCTCCTGGTTGTGCCTCGTCACAGTCCTCATATCGCTTGGAGCAATCTTCGCCCGTCGAGTCTCAATGGACTGGTGGAGCCGCAACGCTGATCCCTACGAAACGCTGACGCTGGCCAGACACGAATTCCAGCGCCTTCGCGACAGTCAGGCTGACGAAGAACAATGGACGCGACTTGCGGCGCGGACCAGGCCTGAATTTGCGCCTCTGATCGCGAATCTTGAAAAAAAGGCGGGGGCGGACGACCGGTACTCTCAGCAGCTTTTGTGGGCAGCACGAGACGCCTGGCCCCCAATGCTCACCAGCAGCCGTCAGGAACCCAACGATGCCGAACACGCTTTCGAGTCTCATCTCGCGAATGCCCGAATTCTGAAAAATGGCGGCCAACTCTTCCCCGGTGCTCAGCGGATCGGTGGTGCCGCTGGATTTGATTCGGACATCTTCATGGGGCTCTATGGTGACTGGGTGGTGGCCGGATTCGTCGTGGTCGACGCATTCCTGGCGATTGCCGCCGTGCGCTGGTGGTGGCGTCGAAGTCGATAGTGCATGACTTCAGATTTGTACCAGACATCGTCCCACCGACTTGATCAGCATCAACGGGTGGTGCGGCGTTGTGAGTGATCTGGGCTAAAACTCCAGTGCATCGAAGTCATCCATCAGATCATCGAACTCGTCCCGATCGCGATCCTTCAGACCCACCGCCGTGCCCACAGCTTCGCGGCCATCCAGAATCAGCTCGGCATCACGTTCCTTGACCGCCTGTTCGACGGCCGACAAGCCGGAGTCGCCGCCAAACAGCTTCGACAAGTCGATTTTGACACCGGCCACGTCGCCGTTCGCTCCTGCGATCGCTGGCGTCTTGTGTTGAGGAAAGACAATGGCATGTTCCGGGCACACGCGACTGCAGGCCGGACAACCTTTCTTGCAGTTGTCCTGTTCCTCAACCAGAATTCGATCCAGCGCGTCGATGCCATAAACACCAAACAGACAGAAATCGATGCACTCCATGCAATTGGTGCAGCGGCTGTAGTCGATGACCGGATACCAGCGGCGGCGCGTGTCTTCCGGCAACAAGTCCCGACTCACAGATGAATCGCCGGCATCCTGAGCCTGACGAGCGGACAGCATTTGTGCGGGTTGCAGATAGCGCTGCATTTGATCCGGATCAGGAGTACCCTGAATCCACTGCATGAGATCGAACGAATTCGAACTCCCATCGGATTTGATGCGGCGAATTTCCTGGACAAAGTCATCGCAGCTTTCCGAGGCGCGCAGATCAATGCAGTACAGCTGACGATCAGGAACATCGACGCTGCCGATCCCATTGAAGTCTCGCGGCTCCGTCGAATCTTCGTCGCTTTCCTCATCGGCCTTGAGCAGCGTTTCGCCTTCGCCGCCTCGAATGCCGGCGCGGTCCAGGGTCCATCTGGTGGCACGTTCATACAGCCAGCCCAGCACGACCAGAGTGCCGGGAACGGAACGCATGAATTCCATCCCGGAATGGTTTTGAGCCATATCGTACAGATGCGGCACCATGGTGACGTGGACGCCCGGTTCATTAATCAGCGCCTGGGTGATTTGTTCCTCCAAAGCGCGGCGGACCGGATGGCGCCCCTGAGCCTGGCAAATCACGACCGTCAACTGGAAATCAGACATGAAACTATTCGGACCGGTAGGTGTGGACATCGCAGCATTCAACCTGCAAATCTAACGATAGATTGTATGACGAATCTTACCTGACAGCATGTGTTTTCCGGAATCGGGGCATTCAGCAGAGCTTCGTTGAAAAAAACGGCGGTAACGACATACTGTCTCGCTCTCCATGCCAGAGAAATCGCCGTGTTGTATTTGTGAGGACCGCCGCCGGCGCAAGGACGTCGGCTGTTTCAGGAAAGATGTATGTCTGTCGCCACCCAGTTTCCGATTCCACTTCACGAATACAAGTCCCTTCCCCTGGATCCGTCGATTCCGACGCTGACCGCCGACCAAAAAGCGACGCTGCAGTCGAATATTGATCTCTGCCGCGACGCCATCATCTTCTTCACTGCGATCGCCGAAGCAAAGGGACTCGGCGGACACACGGGCGGTCCGTACGATACAGTGCCGGAAACTCTGATTCTGCACGGCTTCATGAAGCATGCAGAAGCGGGGGGCGATCATGGAGTGCTGCCGATTTTTTTTGATGAAGCGGGTCACCGTGTAGCCACTCAGTATTTGATGGCGGTGCTGGAAGGCGATCTGGACGCTGAACGGCTGCTGCACTACCGCGAGTACCTGTCACACCTGCCGGGACATCCCGAACGAGGGTTTACTCCGGGCGTCAAATTCTCGTCCGGCCGACTGGGGCACATGTGGCCGTTTGTCAATGGGGTCGCCCTGGCGAATCCCGACAAGACCGTCTTCATGCTGGGGTCCGATGGCTCTCAAATGGAAGGCAACGATGCCGAAGCGGCCCGCCTGGCGGTTGCTCAGCAGCTCAACATCAAGCTGCTGATTGATGACAACGATGTCACGATTGCCGGCCACCCGTCGGATTACCTGCCAGGTTTCGATGTTTCCAGAACGCTCGAAGGGCATGGCCTGAGTGTGACCGCCGGAGACGGCGAGGATCTCGACGACCTGTATGCTCGCATGTGCTCCGCGGTGACGACGGAAGGACCAGTCGCGCTGATGAATCGACGCAAAATGTGTGTTGGCATCGAGGGGCTTGAAGGCAGTAGCCACGGGCATGATGTGATCAAAGCGGCGGTGGCCAAAGACTTTCTCAGCGGGCGCGGCCGCACCGCAGCTGTGGAGTACCTCGATTCCGTTGAAAAGGGGCCGAGTGGTCCCGGACATCTGGGCTCCGACGCCGGAAGTGTGGGGAAAAACCGAGACCTCTTCGGACGAATTCTCAACGAGATCCTGGATGGCATTCCGGAAAAAGAGCGGATCGCGTCGGTGCGTGTGTTCGACTGTGACCTCGAAGGCAGTTGCGGACTGAATCATGTGCGGGCCTCGCATCCGGAAGTGTTCGTTCGCGGTGGCATTATGGAACGCGGCAATTTTTCGGCCGCGGCAGGTTTCGGCTACGAAGCCGGTCGCCAGGGGGTGTTCGGCACCTTCAGTGCGTTTCTGGAAATGGTGGTCTCTGAGATCACCATGGCGCGTCTGAACCAGGCCAACGTGTTGGCTCACTTCAGTCACGCCGGTTGCGACGACATGGCAGACAATACGTGTCACTTCGGCGTGAACAACATGTTTGCAGCCAACGGACTGCCGGATGAAGGCAACGATACAACACGATTGTACTTCCCGGCCGATCAACATCAGTTTCGCTCCTGCCTGACGACGATTTATTCTCAGACGGGTTTGAGGTTCATTTTCTCCACACGATCGGGCGTTCCCGATCTTTTGAATGAAGACGGCACCCGGTACTTTGGCGACGACTATGAGTTTGTGCCTGGCAGGGATGAAGTCATTCGTGAAGGCTCGGACGGATACATTGTGTCGTTTGGAGAAACCACCTATCGCGCGCTGGACGCTGTGACTCGATTGAAGCAGGACGGATGCGATTTCGGTCTGATCTGCAAAGCCACATTGAACGTCTACGATGAAGCAGTCATGAAACGTCTGGTGAATTCACCAGCCGTCCTGGTCGCCGAGTCGTTGAACGTCAACACCGGTCTGGGCTCACGCTTTGGCACCGAATTGCTGCGACGAGGCTACAAGGGCAGCTACAACAATATCGGGACCAACCGTGAAGGTTCAGGAGGACTCTGGCAACAGATGGGATACCAGGGAATCGACGCAGACGGCATTCTGGCAGCCGCTCGAAAACTGGTGTAAATCCTGGTCGGCAGATCGAGTGTCATGAACGCGCCGTCTTTCTGACGGTGCCCATTGCTGTCAGATTGAGCGAGCCGTGCGCCAGCGGCGGACCGTGATTGGATTCGCCCTGAAGCGTTCCATGATTGCTGGCAGACGATGAACCCGTGTCGCAGCGTTTCCCTCCTGTTGTTCAGGACATCCTCGCATGAAACATATTCCGGCGAGTCAGGCTCCGTTTGTTCCGGCTTCTCATGAAGATGCCAGACAACCTGGGGTTCTGAAACGCGTCATCGCAACTCACGACGACATCCCCGCCGGGCAGGTCATGATGGTAAACTGGGCGCGCCTGCCCGGTGGTTCATCTTTTCGACGCCATTACCATGAGGACATGCAGGAGGTTTTCGTGTTAATTTCCGGACTCGTGAGCATGACTGTCGATGAGACCGCGGTGGAGATGACGGCCGGGGACACTGTGATTGTTGATCCCCACGAGATCCACGAAATGAAGAACCTCCGGCAGACTGCTGCTGAGTACATCGTGTTCGGAGTTTCCACGGGGCGGGGTGGGCAGACGGTGGTCGTCAACTGAGGCGGACAGGGCGTGGTTCACTCGGGTGGTTTGTCAGGAACAAAGATGAGGATTCGCCCGTAAACTTCCGGGAACGACCGAGCATTCCGAATTCCTGCGAATCCGGCTACCCTCAACTTAAGCTTTGACTGACCAATAGTCCAGATGTGAGAAACCAACCCACGTCAGCAGGACGGAGTGTTCCGTATCAGGAATTCGACGTAGGATATCGGGAGGAGATCAAGTCATGCGTTCAATTGTGCGAAGTCTCATCCTTGCTGTTGCTTTCCTTGGGACTGTGGGTGCGTTTCCACTGGCCGAGTCACCAGCCGTGGCCTGCCCGAACTGCAAGGCCGCGAATGAGACGGACAGCCTGAAGCCCAAAGCTTACATGTACAGCATTCTGTTCATGATCGGGATGCCTGCCACGATCTTCACCGGCTTCTCACTGAGTTTCTGGCGGATGGCTCGCAAAGCTCAACACGAACAGGAAGTTCTTGCCGCAGAAGAGACTGCGTCCTCATCGGACGTGTCATAGTCCAACTGCCGGTTTCCAGGAACGATGTGGCTGATGGCTGCTGACACGCCAAATTGGGTGCGCGACGCCGTTTTCTATCAGATCTTTCCGGACCGCTTCGCGCAGGGCTCCGATGTCCCGAAACCGCCTCATCTGGAGGACTGGGATGCCGCTCCCACACCGCTCGGCTTCAAGGGCGGCGATCTCTACGGAATCGCAGAACAGCTCGACTACCTGACCGAGCTGGGAATCGATGCTCTGTATCTCTGTCCGATCTTCGCATCGGCCTGCAACCACCGCTACCACACCTACGACTATTACCAGGTCGATCCGCTGCTGGGTGGCAACGACGCTTTCCGTCTGCTGCTGGATCGATGCCACCAACGTGACATCAAAGTCATTCTGGACGGAGTCTTCAATCACGCCAGTCGTGGGTTATGGCAGTTTCACCACGTGCTGGAGAACGGTGCAGCATCTCCGTATCGGGACTGGTTTCATTTCGACCCGGCAAGACTCAACGGTGAACGTCCATTTCAGCCCTATCCGTCCGACACCGCGGCGGCCCAACTGGCCAGTGGTTCAGGCAGTCTGGACGCGATCGGTTATTCGGCGTGGTGGAATCTGCCGGCTCTGCCGAAGTTCAATACCAGCTGCCCGGAAGCACGCGAGTTCCTGTTGCGTGTCGGAGAACACTGGATTGAGTTTGGAATCGATGGCTGGCGTCTGGACGTGCCCAATGAGATTCAGGACGAAGAATTCTGGCGTGAGTTTCGTCGTCGGGTGCGAGCGATCCGACCCGATGCCTACATCGTCGGTGAAGTCTGGGGAGACGCAACTCAATGGCTGCAGGGCGACATGTGGGATGCCGTGATGAACTACCAGGTGACGGCGGCGTGCCTGGGATTCTTCGGTGGCCCGAACCTGGATCTCGAACTGGTGCGAAAGCCATCCTCGTTCAGTCAGGTGTGCGAGTCTTCCTCGCAGGAGTTCGCTCAGGAAGTCAATCGGTTGCTGCAATGTTATCCGCAGAACATCACGGCCGTACAATTGAATCTTCTCGACAGCCATGACATGCCGCGTTTTGTCACCTGCTGCGGGGGCGATCAGACAGCGCTGCAGATGGCGTGGCTGTTTGTGTGTCTGCTGCCTGGCGCACCCTGTATTT
>JBDOMX010000377.1:0-2870 GCA_039831615.1 Planctomycetaceae bacterium | reverse complement strand
AGCGGCTTTGATCAGCCTGGCAAAAAATACGCCCACCGAACCGATTAGAAACAGGGCCAGGCCAAGGCAGAGAATAAAAACCGTGCCTTTTGCATTGTTCTTACTGCGGCGATGGTATCGGCGACCAGCACGAAGGCTGACACTCCGCATCAGCATATTTCCAGCAATACTGATCAGCAGAATGCCATGAAGGAGTCCCATCATTCTGAGATTGAGCTTCATATCTCCATTGAAGATATGACTGAACTCATGAGCCATGACACCCTGAAGTTCATCTCTGTCGAGCGCATCCAGACAGCCTTTTGTGACACCGATGACTGCATTGTCAGGCCGGTCTCCGGCGGCAAAGGCATTAATTCCTTTTTCGTCGTCGAGAAGATAAACGGGCGGGCAGGGGATTCCGGATGCAATGGCCATTTCGTCGACCACGTTCAGCAGCCTGCTTTCAGCCGGATCGCTGGTACTGCGATTGAGCTGTCGCCCGCCAAGACCTTCAGCCACAACCGCACCGCCACCTGCCAGTGACCAGGTCTTGCGTACTGTCCCTAAAAGAACGACAAACAGCGTAATCACAGTCGAGGCAAAAAATAATTCCGCATACGACGAGAATGCTGGTGTCCTGCGGCGATTGATTCTTTTCCGCAGCTCGGAATAGGCATCGCGCATTGACTGCTGCCGCTTATGACGATCGGAGGCCAGTGGATCTTCACCAGTTAATCGCTGCAGCCAATCGTCCAACTGGCCCTGACGTTTGCCGGGATGATCTACAAGATCCGGAAACACCCCCAGTGTCACAAGTGAGTCCAGCCATCTTGCGAGTTCTGCACGCTGTTGCGAATGTTGTGTTTCGATTGCCTGCTTAAGGTTCCTGGTAGCTTGCGCCAGTCTGGCGTTGATTTCGCTGAGTTTGTCACCCGTCCGTCCCTCACTGTCCTCAACAACTTCCGGAAGAACAAACGCCCGGTCGGAATGGTGTGTCGGACGACTTTCGGCTGCGTTCGAACGCTGGGACCAATACAGACGGAATTTCTGACGTTGCTCCTCAAGTGTCTGGGTCTGACCCCGTTGTTTTTGTGAATAGAGCAGACTCCCTGCTCCTCCGGAGACAGAGATGGCCACGATGCCGTTCACCAGGACAATCAGTACTGTTCCAACGACAATCAACAAGACAAGCAGTAGAGTGCTCTTCCTTCTGGCTGTGTCCTGTTGTTCAAAGAAATTCATTGTCTGAGTATTACCTGTCGATTCAGTACAACATCATGGACTTACGTTTGAGACTCTTTACGTCCGATTGATATTGGGTTGAAAGTTTTCAAGTGTGTACAGGGTCACACGCTGTCTGTTTTCTGCAGAGGCATTGGCAGTCCCAGTGCATCGCCGATGACCCGCAGCAGCAGAAGTTCGTCGGGGGTTGTTTGTCCGTCGTGTTCAATACATACAGCACAGGCCCGCAGGACGCGTTGTTTAATGTTGAGTGTGGTGTCAGACAACAGCGTCAGCCCGCGGTCTGCTGCGACGAATTCGATCTGATCGCCGGTATCCGTTTGCGAATTCGCGTTCCAGCCTGGGGACAGACTGTGCATACTTTGCTGCAGCGCGGTCAGTGCCTGCTGCCGGTCAGCATGCCCGACAGTGGCAAGAGCTGAGATGAGATCGGCGGCCGCAGCATGCACTTGTGTAATGGATTCCGCTCGCTGTTTGCGGCGATTGGTATCATGCAGTGTTTTCAGATGAGACAGCACTGTTCGCCGCAGCAGAAACTCAAACAGCTGGATGTCATTATCGGCTGATATCAGCCGGTTCAGGTTTTTCTGAAACACCTGATACTGTTTGCCGGTGAGCTGTTTGAGTGCCGGCATCGCCAGCTCAACCAGCGGCAGCTTTGTTTCAGCACTGAGCTGGCGGAATTGCGCCCAGTGTCGTTTCATTTCCAGCAGCACCGGCCCCTGGGCATGTTTCGCCAGACTGGCAATCTGTCGTTTGCGGATGTCGGCATTCCGGTCCAGCAGCAGGCTGTAGACAGTCACACAGGCGCCGAATGGATCCTGCGTCAGTGTTCGCAGTGTTTGAGGGATTTGTGCCTGAAGTGTCTGTGCCTGTTGCAGGTTTTCCGGAAGGAGTGTTCCCACACGTTCAACTGCAGCTTCCCTGTCGAAGCGGAGTTTGGCTGTTTGACGGCGGGTTGAGGATGTCATGGCCGCCGGCACTTCATCGGCTGCCAGTTGTGCGATCTGAGAACTGTCTGAGTGAGACATTTTTGCAGGAGCCACCCGCGTAAATTTGCCGTCGAATCCCGGTTCGATACGACGAATCCGTTCGATCAGAGGAGGATGAGTGGCGAACCACCGTCCTTTGAACGCATTTCCGAAAAACAGATGACTTGCCTCTTCGGCCTTCGGCGAGTGCAGTTGTGCGCCACGAACCAGTCCACCGATTTTTTTGAGTGCCCCGGCAATACCATGGGGGTTGCGTGTGAACTGTACGGCAGCGGCATCTGCCAGGAATTCACGCTGGCGTGATACAGCGGCTTTGATCAGCCTGGCAAAAAATACGCCCACCGAACCGATTAAAAACAGGGCCAGACCGAAGATTGCCCACAGGATTTCGAGTCCAGTATTCACCGCGTCGTTTTCGCGCGTTGCCGGACGGTACGTCAGCTGTGGCAGATTTCGGATCAAGGTTAATCCGGCGAGGCCAATCCACCAGATACCATGGAGGAGTCCCATCATTCTGAGATTGAGCCTCATATCTCCATTGAAGATATGACTGAACTCATGAGCCATGACACCCTGAAGTTCATCTCTGTCGAGCGCATCCAGACAGCCTTTTGTGACACCGATGACTGCATTGTCAGGCCGGTCTCCGGCGGC
>JBDOMX010000232.1:9898-12792 GCA_039831615.1 Planctomycetaceae bacterium | reverse complement strand
ATCAACATTTCACACGCACTTCGATTCTCCGAATGGAGACGAGCACACCAGGCATCTGCCATGAAATGTCACTTCAAAACAAGAGGATCACCAATCCAACACTCATAATGTGCGACTGTAGTACTAGAGCGATTTTCGAAACGTCGTGGCGGGTTCCGGCTCGCGGCGAACATGGACAATGGGCTCCGGCACTTTCCTCGCGGCCACGAGTCAGGGTAATACGCTGTAGCCTGCAGGAAGCAGCACTGGAACCTGTCGTTATTCAAAAAGGGAATCGCTCATCAACTGGTGATGCGGCGAGTTCCACAAGAAAACCGGACAGGCGTTCCACGATCACTTTCATCAGCGCCTGGCCGGCTTCTGCCGTCGCCGGATGCGGGTTTCCGGAACCCGTATTTTTCGTCAGCAGGTGCCATGGCCGAGTAATACTCACCCATCCGCGGTTGACCGCGGTGAATCGAGTCGCATGAACAGCTCCGTCGTCCGCCGCTATGCTGCCGTCTTCATTCTTTCGAATCAGGTCGTTGAAATAAGCGAGTCCCAGGGCTGTTTCCATTTCACCCGCGTGATCACCCGCTTCGTCAAAGAGTTCTTTTTGCACATCAGTCGTGATGCCGCGGAACCAGTCACAGAGAAACAACTGCACAGGGGTTTTGCCAAGGAGTTCACGTAACAGGGGCTTAAATTCGTTGCCTCCGTGGCTGTTGAGAATCACCAGTTTAAAGATGCCGTGACCGGCCAGTGAATCGACCAGATCTCCGATCATCATTCCCAAAGTGGTCGGGTTCACGTTCATGGAGAGCCGGCAGCGAGCCTGATTGGATTCCGTCCCATACGGAATCGCCGGCAGCATCACGACGCGAGCTCCATCATTCCACGCGGCTTCGCAGACACGGCTGCCAATGGCTTCCGATTCAAGTGTATCGGTTGCATAGGGCATATGCAGGTTGTGTGGTTCGGTCGCCCCCATGGGCAGCACGGCGACCTGATACTCACAGTCTTTGACGTGGTGATAATTGGTCTCAGCGAGAATCCAGGGACGCATCGTTCGCTCCGTGAGTAGAAACAGCAGCACACGCGAGTCTATCGTTCACCTGTTGAACGGCAAGTCGCAGGTAACTTTGCTGTCATCTGTCGTTCGCGAGATTCAGCGCCGGGCATGTAAAACTCATTCCACGAAGGTACGATAGGCGGGCCACTCCGCTGCAGGTTTTTCTTCACTTCACGTTTCACCAGACATGACGCAATCACTTCATGACCAACATCAAGATCGGCGACGTCGAACTCACCATCATCAGTGGCGGTACGATGCGGGTGGACGGTGGCAACATGTTTGGTGTCGTCCCACGGGTGCTTTGGGCCCGGGTCTGTCCTCCGGACGAGGATAATCGCATCCTCATGGACACCAACTGTCTGCTGGTGCGAACACCGGATTCACTTGGATTAATTGACACCGGATACGGCGATAAAGCGACGGAGAAGGTGCGCCGTCGCGGATGTATGGAGGATGGCGCACCACTCGTGCGAAATCTGCAGGATGCCGGCGTTCAATTGAACGACATCGACTGGGTCATTCTGACTCACCTGCACTTCGACCATGCCGGAGGAGCCACCACCGTTGACGACGAAGGTCAACTTCAGCCCGTCTTTCCTCGTGCCCGCCATGTCATACAGCGAATCGAATGGGACGATGCCATTTCCGGGCGACCGGAACTGGCGGGCGCGTACAGCCCGGCCGATTTCCAGCCTTTGCAGGAGGCAGGTCTCGTCACACTGATCGACGGGGAACACGAAGTTGTTCCGGGAATTACCACACAGCGAACAGACGGGCACACTCGTGGACAACAGCTGGTGAAGTTGAGCTCACGAGGAGAAACGGCCGTGTATGCCGCGGATCTGTGCCCGATGGCCGCGCACGTCCGGAAAATGTGGACAATGGCTTATGACCAGTTTCCATTGACGACTCGCCGGACCAAACCGGAAATACTCGGATCGATTGCTGATCAGAATCAGATCGCCATCTTCGCCCACGATCCACAGACCCGGATCGTACGCCTGCGACGCGACGAACAAACTGAGTTCGCTCCGGTGCCAGTCGATTGAGCACTGCGATCAGGGGAGTCTGGCCATTCCAATGATCACACATTCTGTGAGCTGCGGCGCGAAGCCCGCACAAAAGTTTGTTGAAGCCAACCCTGCGGCAGGGCAGTCGACTTACCTCAGGACTGCTTCAATGCTTCTGCGAACCATCGCGAATGCGTTACCGAATGAAGAACCGTTTCGCGTCGCGGAAGATGCGAGCGTCCTTCTCCTCCAGAATTTCCAGGTTTGCAGCAGCTGACGCGGCGACCTGTGCATACTGCTCCGGATCTTTCCTGCCGGCTTTTTCGCACGCCAGCATGTAGCGCACGATGGCTCGTTTGATAGATGGTATCTGGAATTCCTCTTCGTCGAACATCTTCATCAGCCGTCCCTGAGCCGACCAGTCCTGCCAGCGCGCCAGATCGGGAATGATCAGATCACTGAGCTCCGGTCGTTCGAGCAATAAATACATCGAACTGGCCAGTCGTTCGAGTGGGATTCGGTCAGGCTCATACTTCCTCATGAAACGCAGAGTGTTAACGGTTGCATAGGTTTCTGAAAACGGCAGCTTTTTCTCTTCCCCGTCACTGTCGATGTAGGTTCGGCAACGAATCTTGGCATCTTCCAGCTGCTGCAGGCCTTCTTCCCCCGTCAGCATCAAATAGCCCGACATGATCCCTTCCAGCCCCAGACGAAAGTCGCTGTCGATCGTCATGATTTTCTTTTCCATGACGCCCGCATCGTCTTTTGTGCCACACAGTCCCAGCATCATGCCATACAGCGCGACACGCGTGACGGGCGTCTCCGGATCG
>JBDOMX010000232.1:0-9888 GCA_039831615.1 Planctomycetaceae bacterium | reverse complement strand
GCAACCCATGTGCGCAGATCCTCCCGTGGCATCTGATCACTGAGTGGTCGAATTGTCTTGTACGGGGCCGATGCAAATTCTCCGTATGCGTCGTTGGACACAAGCAGTTCCGCATGTTCCAGGTACGGCAGGAACCAGGCCAGCCGCTTCGTGCGTCGTTCCGGATCCTTCTCCGGTGTCGGGCAGTTCCGAATATACTCCCACGAATCATCAGTGATTTTGGTGGGGGGCTGCCAGTTGAGGTAGTCAGTGCCTGGTCCCATCAATGCGAACCGTTCACCCGCCTCACCGGACACGTAGAACGGCAGGGTGATCGTTTGCTCCACCTCTAAAAGATCGTCCTGTGATCGACCGACTTCAATAATCCTGAAGTCCACGCTGCCAGCTGATTCACTGGTCGGTCGACTTCCCTGCAGCCATTCACCCAGCAGCAGATGATCTGACTGATCGATCATTTCGGCCATGGTCAGTTGAGGCGCGCTGCAGAACGGGCACGCTCTGGCTGAGCTGTACAGGACGTGTGAATCGACCATGGCCAATCCGACAACGACAGCGGTGCATGTAAGTCCACGAATTGAAATCATTGTTTCTTCTCCTGCCTGCCGGCGATCATTATTCAACAATCACGCCATCTTCGATGAAGAACAGTCCATACAGTTCGACTTCGTCAGCGTGAGGTTCAATGCGCAAAGTCCCTTCGACGTCGAATGGCGTGCCCTCAATCAGATCTGTCGACTCACCTTTAGCGAGCTCCACAGCGATCATGTCGTAGATCTTCGGAAGCGGTCCATAACAACATTCTCCGTTATCGCGCACGAACAGGAACTTCGTAATTCCTTCAGCTTCGTATCCTGGCCGCATATAACCCCGAATCCGTACGTGGGCTCCGTGGAGGTTTCTGAGCCAGTCTGGAAAATAGTCTGCAGCATCGATCGGCACCGGGGCCATGTTGAGGATTTTGAGGAGGTCAATATCGTCGAACGTTGCTCTCAGTGCATTTCCTTCTTTGCGAAACTGCCGATGGGGTATCAACAGCTTAATCGCCTCTGGCTCCGCTTCCGAAGACGACACCTCCTGGATTTCATCCTCAGCGGCGACATCTGTTTGCTCAGCGGGATCATCGACAACATGTCCCTGAGATGGCGCGACCGCGGGATCAGTCGCCTGCGCGACGGTGGTATCAGTCTCGTGCGCGGTGGCGGAACCGGTCTCCTGTGCGACGACGGTGGAATCAGTCGCGAGGATGACGGCGGCGCTGACTTCGGTGTCTGCAACAACCACAACTTCGTCTTTGCTGGTCGCCATGGAAGGCGCGACGTCGTCTTCGGCCTCGGCCGGCGCATCTGCCTGCTGCAATTCTGAAAACTCCACGAAATTGCCGGATTGCGAATCCGTGCAGCCTGTCAACGCGACCGTGAGCAGCAGCGTGAGCAGCCAGAATCCACTTCGAGGTGACGGATGCAGTGACTGCCGTCTTTGATTCACTCGAAGCGGTGGCAGCAGATCCGTCATGACAACCCCTGAATCAGATGATCAAAGAATCAGAATCGTGTGCGAGACGGTTCAACCAGATATGCTTCCAGGATGTAAACCGCTTTTCCTTTTTCTGCCGCCACGTTGGCCCGCAGAACGCCGGCCACGGACACCATCCCGGTGTGGCCGTCGACCGTTTTTCCGTCCTGCATTTCGACCTTCATCATATCGAACGGTTGTGGTTCACCACCAAAGCAGCACTCCCCATTGTCCTTCAGGAAGACAAATTGTTCCAGACCTTTGTCTCGCTGGGTGAGCCACATGAACCCCTTGATGAAGATCTTCTGTCCCACGAACTTGGCGACCTCCGGATCCAGACGCCGCTGTCCGCCATAGTACACGAATTGTCGAGCGGAAATTTCTTCCGGAAAATTGACGCGTTGATACCCCTCCGGCACTTCGTGATTGTAGTGATAGATCTGGCTGGCGATTCCTCCTGAAACACTCGAAATTGACAGGAGGAGTCCCAGGACCGCGGGCAGCATTCCGCGAACCATCCCGCGTTCGCCCCTAATGCGAACGATCGCTGCAATGCTGACAATAACCGCCGCTGCAGCAACCACGATCCCAAACACGCCGAGAAACGCGGTCAGTCCACACACAGCAAGCACCACCGCGATGGTTCCCCACGGCGACACCGGCGTATAGCTAAAATCGACAGACTGGGTCTCAGCCCCCCAACCCAATTCCTCGGAAGTGTCTGCATCGCTCACCTGGCTTCGACCTGGCTGATCCAATAAATCCTGGGTCATGACTGTAAACCACTGCACGGGAATAGTTTAGAGTGATTAAATACGCGCCGACGGATCGCGCTGCTGCAATATCGATCGACGCTTATTGTACGGTCGTGAGCGAACCTCTGTGAACGAATTTGCCCGTGTTTTTCACTTTGAATGACTTCCACCAGGCCGAGGATGGCTCTCGATGACGGATCGCGGACGATTTGACGGTCGGGCCTGAACTCCGGTCGCGGCGGATTCCGTGATGACACCATGCCGTCTCTCACTTCCAGCGTATGGCCCTGCCGAAATGGACGATCAAATCAAACCATCTACAATCCGGGCTTCGAGGTCGGTCCTTCCGGTCCATTTCTGAGTCTCCTTTGAAATTGCCTGTCACCAATGTCACCCAAACCTATTGTTCTGATGTACGTCGCGATGGCTGCCCTTGCCTGGGGTGTTTATGTTCCCCTCGTCCATGGAGCGGCGAACAAACTTGGCAGCAGCCTGCGCGCTTTTCTCATGGTCGGAGTGGCCTACTTCCTGACGGCCGTTTTGGTCCCCTGTCTGTTCATCTTCGTGATGCATAACGATCCCACTCAGAAAGATCCCACAAAGGTCAACTTTCTTGCCCCAAATATGATGTGGGGGCTGGCCGCCGGGGTTGCCGGTGCCGTGGGTGCCTTGTGCGTGATCTTTGCCGCAAAATCGGCCGGCCCCGGAGCAGCACTGTATGTCGCGCCACTCGTCTTCGCAGGCGCGCCAATCATCAACACGATCGCAGCGTTGACGATCTTCAGCCACGGGAAAACAGAGTCACCTTCCACTCCGTTTTATTTGGGACTCGTGCTCGCTGCAGCTGGAGCAGCCATGGTCATGCTCTTCAAGCCCGCCCCGATTCAAGCGGAGACACCGCCGACTGCCCAGGTTCAGCCTGAGTCTGCAAATGCCGCTGAGTAAGGCTGACTGCACATGACCAACGAACAAATTGCCGGAGTCTTCGAACAGCTGGCCGATCTCCTGGAGATTCAGGGAGCAAACCCGTTCCGGCTGCGAGCCTATCGGAATGCGGCGCGCACGATCAAATCCACTGCCAACTCATTTGCGGCAATGGTCAGTGAGAATGCGGACCTGACGGAATACGCGGGGATTGGCAAAGATCTTGCCAAACAGATCGTCGACATTGAGCAGACCGGTCAGCATCCGAAACTCACTGAGCTGCGCGAACAAGTGCCTCAGGGCGTCGTGGACATGTTGAGAATTCCGGGTGTCGGGCCAAAAAAGGTGGCCGTGTTTTTCAACACACTGAATCTGACTTCACTCGACCAGCTCAAGTCGGCGGCCGAGGCCGGCAAACTGGCCGAGCTGAAGGGATTCGGCAAAAAAACAGAGACGACAATCCTCGAAAACATCGGTCTGGCAGCCGCAGCCGGCAAACGCGTCCTGATCTCGGTCGCCCGCGCCTCGGCCGAAGCGGTGGTCGAAGATCTGCTGAAACTCCCGCAGGTCACGCAGGCCGTCGTCGCCGGCAGCTGCCGACGGCGGAAAGAAACCTGCGGTGACCTCGACGTGCTGGTCACCAGCTCAGACCACCACGCGCCAATGGATCATCTCGCAGAGCATCCCCTCGTCGAATCTGTTTTGCAACGCGGTGAAACAAAACAACGAGTCCGACTGACGTCCGGAATCGAACTGGATCTGCGCGTCGTGCCGGATGAATCATTTGGTGCGGCATTGCAGTACTTCACGGGATCGAAAGAGCACAACGTTGTGGTTCGACAACGCGCCAAAGACCGAGGATTGAAGGTCAACGAATATGGTGTCTTCCGCGGCGACGAACGAATTGCCGGGATCACGGAAGAAGATGTCTACGCAGCCGTCGATCTCCCGTGGATTCCGCCGGAGTTGCGAGAGAATCGTGGCGAAATCGAGGCCGCCAGGAACGGCGAACTGCCTGAGCTGCTGACGATCGAACAGATCAAGGGTGATCTGCACATGCATACCACCGCTTCGGACGGAACAGCGTCGATTCTCGTCATGGCGGAAACCGCTATGGCGCGGGGACTGAAATACATCGCGATCACTGACCACAGCAAACGTGTTTCGATGGCAAATGGCCTGGATGCCAATCGACTTCGCGCACACTGGGATGAGATCCGCAAAGTCAATGAAGAGATCAAAGGCATCGAGCTGCTGTGCGGCATTGAGTGCGACATTCTGGAAGACGCCACCATGGATCTGGACAATGATGTCCTGTCTGAAGCGGACTGGGTCGTGGCGGTCCTGCACTACGGACTGAGACAACCACGTGATCAGATCATGAAACGCCTGATGTGCGCCGTTACGAACCCGCACGTGAAGATCATTGGACATCCGACCGGACGACTCGTGAATCGTCGCGAAGGGGCCGATATGAACATGACGGACGTGCTCAAAGCGGCTGCCGACAACGGCGTGATGATGGAAATCAACGCCCACCCGAAACGTCTGGACCTCGACGACATCAATGCGGCTGCCGCCAAAGAACTCGGCATTCCGATTGTCATCAGCACGGACTCACACAGCGTCAACGGCTTTGATGTCCTGCAGTACGGCGTCGACCAGGCGCGCCGAGCAGGACTGTCCAAAGAAGACGTCGCCAATACGAAAACGTGGGCGCAGTTCCGCAAACTGCTGTGACGGCTCATTCAAAAAAATGCGACGGCTCTCGCGTTTCGTACGCAGGACTCTCAGGACGTCCGGATGCAAAACGCCTGAGTCCGCACGCCAATCGAACGAACGCAGCTTTCGGCGTAGGACGCTGATCCGTGGACGCGGCGGAAGGGCCAGAGCCCAACATCCACGGCGCCCGCGAGCCAGTACCCGTCAAGACTTTCTGAAAACTGCTAAGCCAGAATCTCTGTCACCACATCCCCGTGAACGTTGGTTAAACGTCGCTGGATCCCGTTGTGGTAATACGTCAGGCGCTCGTGATTGATCCCCATCAGATGCAGGACCGTCGCATGGAAATCATGCCAGGGAATCGGGCGTTCGACCGTCTTCCAGCCAATCTCATCCGTCCGGCCGAATGCAACACCCTTTTTCAGTCCGGCTCCCGCCATCCAGCAGCTGAATCCGTAGCGATTGTGGTCTCTGCCGGGTCCGACCTTGTCTGCAGCTGACTGAGCGAACGGAGTCCGACCAAACTCAGTCGTGAATAACACCAGCGTATCCTGCAACATGCCGCGCTGCTTGAGGTCCTGCAGCAACGCCGCCACCGGCTTGTCGATTCGGCCCGCCTCGATCGTATGATTATCTTTGACGCTTTCGTGCGCGTCCCAGCTGGCCCGTGGACTGCCGGCGATCGGGCCGCCGGAAAACAATTGCACGAAACGGACACCTCGTTCCAGGAGTCGCCGTCCGAGCAAACAACGACGGCCCATGTCGGCCGTTTGTTGGTCATGCACTCCGTAGGCCGCTGCGGTTTCCGCTGTCTCGCCACTCACATCGGCCACTTCCGGAACCGACATCTGCATTTTCGCAGCCAGTTCGTAGCTGTTGAGCCGAGCCGACAGCGCGACGTCCTCACTCGTTCGCTGCATGTGCTGGCGGTTAATCGCATTGACGAATTCCCGAGTCGCCTTGTCCACGTCCGCCGGAATTTCCGCCGCCGGAAACAAATCCCGAACCGGCTGATGGCCACTGCGGAGTACCACTCCCTGGCTGCTCGCGGGCAAAAATGCACTGCTCCATGTAGACGCTCCGGTATTCGGTGCTCCTCGCTCATCATTCAAAACCACGTAAGCGGGAAGTGACTCCGTTTCGGAACCCAGTCCATACGACACCCAGCTGCCCATCGACGGAAACCCGTTGGCCTCGAATCCGCTGTTGGCCATGAACAGCGCGGGCGTGTGATTGGCTGATTGTGATTCCATCGATCGCAGGATCGTGAGGTCGTCCGCCTGTTCGGCAATATGCGGGAACATGTCGGAGATCATCAAACCGCTGTCTCCTCGCGGAGCGAAATTCCAATCCTGTTTTCTCAGCAACCCCACCTTGCCGAAAAAAATATCGGGTTGTTCATCGGTCTGCAGCGACTTGCCATGAAATCGCTCCAATTCCGGTTTGTAGTCGAATGAATCGACATGACTCATTCCGCCGATCAAACAAATATGAATTGCTCGTTTCGCCCGCGCCGCAAACTGCGGCACGGTGAGTGCACTCTCGGCAGCAGACACGTCACCAGTCAGCATACTGGCCAGAGCCGTGGCTCCAAGGCCGTTGATGCCCCAGTGAAAGAGATCGCGACGTGACGCAGACGCCGCCGCAGGATTCGTATCGGAGATCATCGCTTGTTCATTCCACCAGGACGAATTCAGAGATATTGAACAGGCCCCGACACAGCGCCGGCAGGCCATGTTTACTGACGAGTTCGATTGACAGCTTCTGCTCTTCGACGGTCGGTTGACGTGCCACTGCCAATTGCCATGCCCGCGAGACCTGTTCCGAAATGGAACTGCCCACTTCGTTTTTGACTCGCTCAGCAAGATATGTCGACATTTGCAGTACAAACGAATTGTTCAGCAGGCTGAGTGCCTGCAGCGGGGTCGTTGTCACGGCTCGTCGGGGAGCCGTGTTGGCCGGGTCGGGACAGTCAAACGTATCCAGCAGCGCGCTGCGGCCACCACGAGGATTAAAGCGATAGACCGTACGGCGAAAGAACGCGTCGCCGTCGACATCAATCGGGTCGTAGTACGTGGTTCCGTTGTTACTCACGATGGACACATCAACAAAGCTGTTCCCACCGAGTTGCGTGTTCAGTTTTCCGGCGACAGACAGCATCGAGTCGCGAATAGATTCCGCTTCAAGACGCCTCGGTGCCATCCGCCACAGCAGTCGATTGCCGGCATCAATGGCTGCGCCATCTGGCGTCGTTGATGCCGGATCGAAAGCCGCCTGTCGCCAGGTCCTCGACGTCACCAGCAAACGATGCAGGTCCTTCAATCGAAATCCGTTGTCCCGAAACCACACGGCCAGCCATTCGAGCAACTGGGAATGACTGGGCCGCCCGCCGTTGAACCCAAAATCATTGGGCGTGTCGACAAGTCCCGTGCCGAAGTGATAGTGCCAGACGCGGTTCACGATGACGCGGGAAAACAGCGGATTGGCAGGATCTGCAATCCACTGAGCCAATTGACGTCGACGTTCGTCTTCCCGGGCATTCGGGGCGAGGTGAAAATCAGAATCGACACCTGCCACAGCAGCAACGGCGGCCGGCGACACCTGCTCGCCGGCATTTTCAGGATCGCCACGCAGCAACACGTGCGTGATCGCACCTTCCTTCGGCGTCAGAGTATAAAATTTTCGGCTGGCCAGCTGTGCCTGTCGGTCACGTTGGTCGGCAAGCGTTTTTGACCGTCCAATCAACGCTGTGCGAATTTCAAGCTGGTTTTCAGAAATCCATTCGGTGATTTGCTGTTCCGTCACGTACTGAGCGGAGTTGCCGGACGAGGCGGCAACTTCTTCCGCTGAAAGTGCGCGGTCGTACAAAGCAGCTCGATGAATTCGTCCCGTCAGCCATCGATTTCCGCCTGCCGGTTTATGACGGAGGCCAAAGATCATTTCTGAGTTCCCCGCGGAGTACGTTTGCAGCGGCGCTTTCTGAACGCTCTGGCCGTATTGAACGCCGTCGCGGTATCCGAGAATTGTGCCATCTGCCTTGTACACAATCGCGAAATGAACCGGACGTTGCTGAACCTCTGTCTCTGCCTGTCCATGAAACGAGTCTGTTCGTGCAAAACCATTACTGCCAGACATCCATCGTCCCTGCTCGCGTTCCGCGAAGACAATAGAATCAAATACGTTTCCGTCAGGTGTCTCGATGGACATGACACCGCCGCCACGCTGTTGCAGTGTGTCCAGCTGGACCCACACCTCCAGAGTCTTTTCACTCACATCTTCCGGAACAGGTGTCGTGACGACGAAAGACGTGCCATCGACAACCAGTGCGCCATTCTCGATGTGCGCATTCCCCTGCGCAGTCCCGTGCAGTGTCCCCATGCTGTCTTTGAGGTCGCTGTCAAATTCCCAACGGGCGAACGCGCCCGGCAGGTCCGGTTCCTGGACCTCACCCTCTCCTCGTGCCGAGATAATCTCATGGCGGGCTGTGTTATTAATCGTTGCCAGTTCTTCGTTCACCATCGACAGCTGTGCATGGATTTCATTCAGTCGGGCAGTGGCCTCCGCTGATTGTTCCGTGCGTTCGCCGTAGCCCAGGCCGGAGATTGCTGATGCCAGCTGATAGAACTCTTTCTGTTTGATCGGATCAAACTTATGGTCGTGGCACCGAGCACAGTTGACCGTCAGTCCCAGGAACGTCTGTCCGACCGTCGCAAGGACTTCTTCCAGTTCGTCCTGACGAGCCAGCAATTTCATCCGTTTGCTGCCACCAACGACCGTGTTGTGAACACCAGCCACCCAAAATCCTGTGGCGGCCGCGCCTTCGATCCCCGGGACCAGCTGATCACCGATGAGCTGCATGCGGACAAAGTCGTCGTACGGCAGGTCACTATTTAGCGCATTGATCACCCAGTCCCGATAGGGCCAAGCGTGCAGGCGCGGCTCGTTCCGTTCGAAACCGCTGCTTTCGCCGAAACGGACGACGTCCAGCCAGTGCCGTCCCCATCGTTCGCCGTAATGCTGCGATGCCAGCAGGTCATTGACCAGCTGCTGATAAGCGGACTCTGATGGATCGGCTGCAAATTGAGCGACTGTTTCCGGAGTCGGCGGCAATCCAATCAGGTCGAAGTACAGTCGGCGGACCAGTACGCGAGGGTTCGCTTCGGAAGACGGCTGCAAGTCTGCTTCGTGCAGTTTCCGAAACACAAACGCGTCGATTTCATTGCGTGCCCACCCACGAGAGTCTATGTCAGGTGACTGCGGTGCCGCCAAAGGCTGCAGAGACCACCAGTCATAGCCAGCTCGCTGTGATGTGGTCACCGCAAACGGATCGATGGGACTCGTCCCCCATTCAGCTCCGCCATCAATCCATTGGCGAATCACGTCTTTTTCTGCGGAACTGAGCTGATGCTTCGGCGGCATCTCGTCCCGGCTGATGCGTTCCCACAGCAGACTGGCACCAGAATCGTTGATCGCGATGACGGCGCCACTGTCACCACCCTCCAGGGCTGACTTCGCTCGACTGAGGTCCAGTCCGCCTTTCGGTTCAGGCCCGCCGTGACATTCGAGGCAATGCGCTGCCAAAATCGGTGCCACGGTGTCGTCAAAATCAGATGGCTGGGCAATGGCCAGACTGGCTGAGACAAGCCACCAGGCAAGGCACCCTGTCTGAACGCCACGACCACGATCGCGACCATATCCGAAACAACTTGCCATCGGATCAATGAGCTGCATGAGGAAGGCGACGAATGATGATTCTCTCGTTCTCAAAACATTGTACTGTCGCTTGATCTCAGCTCGCAAGCTCAGGGCTCCTGATCTCAGCGGAATATTAGGCCCAGAACAAGCGACCCACTGAGCGGGTTTTTCGAACGGAATTTGCGCAGCGTATCGCGGTCGGCGATGCGAAATCGTCGGTGCTTCGTCGAGAATGTTTCTGTGGCATGGTTCGTCATTTCTTCGCGCTGAGGGCTGCGGC
>JBDOMX010000231.1:0-2877 GCA_039831615.1 Planctomycetaceae bacterium | reverse complement strand
CCGACGACGATCTGGTGGTTGCCGAATTTGGCTGGCACAAGACTGGCGGGATTCACGTACTCGAAAATATTGGCAAAACGGCGACGGGCGGACTCACGTTCAAGGCAACCGAACTTGATGATCGCCCAGGCACAATTCATGTTTATGTGACGCACCTTAACGCCGACACCTTGCCGGATATCGTCGCACTGATATCACAGGAACATGAGCAGATCGTAGCTTTTGTGAATGGCGAGGCGGGCTACTCTCGAACCGTATTGTTTCAGGCGCCTGGCCCCGCCTTTGGTTCCAGCGGGATCAGCCTTGTTGATATCGACCGTGATGGCGACGCAGATATTCTCTACACGAACGGAGACACATTCGACTCACATCTGTTAAAGCCCTATCACAGCATCGCATGGCTGGAGAACAAGGGAGAATTGGATTTTGAATACCATCAATTGGCAACGATGCCAGGTGTGCACCGGGCCATGGCAGCGGATTTCGATCTGGATGGTGACATCGACATCGCCGCCGTGGCGCTGCTTCCGCAGCAAACACTGGAACAACACCGTTCCGTGAAGTTTCATGGGACCATCTGGTTAGAGCAGATAGCGAACGGGCAGTTTGAGGAACATGTGATCAGTTCTGGTGACCCCATTCATGCAACAATGGCCCTTTCTGATATTGATGGTGACGGCGATATGGACATCATTGCCGGAAACATGAGGTCAGCTCGGTCAGGGTCGCCGATTTCCGTGTTCGAAAACTGTGCGATCATGGCGAAGAAACCGTCGGCGCACTGATTGTTCATATTGCAGACAGCAGTTTTTTTCGCCAGATTCTCGTCGCGAACCACACTCTTCAATGCGGTACCGGCGCCGCTGCGACAGACGCTTTCCAACCTCAGAAAACGGCATGCACCCGAGCCGGCACGGCGCCGTCAAATCGTAAACGGCTCTACTTGGACAGCGCCAGTTTCTACTTTATTTCAACCCGAAACGTGAGGGCTTGTTGATTTAATGGGTTTCCGTCACCCGACGCGTGAGCGAGGCGATAATTCGCCCGTGTTTTTGACGCCAGATTCCTTGCTGATGCGTCGGGTTGGGATTAAATCAACAGACCGCTAAGGAAGGAGACAAGTTGTGTCGATCGCCTGCCTTACGCTTCGGGTTACGAAGAACACTGAACAAACGAAACAAGTGGCGCTCGCCAGCTGAGTCTCCACCGTAAACCACCGGCTCTGCTGGTGAGCACTCATAAGGCTCTGCCGTTCTTGATACAAGCACGCAGCGCAAGCAAGTGAATTTGCTAAACGCACGAGACCCATTCGCTTGCGCTTCGAGCTTGTATTGCGGCCGCTTCCGTGGGCCTTCCTCATACCACCGGCTCTGCTGGTGGTCCTAATTGGGAGAAGTCGTGTCAACTGGTCCTCTGGGGGAAGTATCGTCGGTGAACACTTTGGTCTCCGGATAGCGAGTCAGCCAGTCATTCCATGTTGTAATCTCAGACTCATACTCCTTCAGTGGTATTTCCTGCGACGACTGCTGGTACATCTGGTCCTGAAACATGATGAGCATTTCCCCGTCAGAAAAACCGCCCAGTGACAAAGGAATTGGCTGTCCTGGGGTATCGCCTGCAAAGACTCGAACACAATCCGTACGGTCACAGTAGGTTATCGATACGGATGTTGTGCCAATGACGTCATTGACAACATGCGAAGACATTCCAGACATCGCCTTGATGCTGTATGCACGCGCTTCGTCGCCCGCCACGACACCAATAACGCGTTCATCCTCCGACAATTCAGCCGATCCGGCACTCACGAATTCCGGGCGTTGAATTCCCTCGCTGATATGCGGCGTGTCCTGCATCGCAGCATTCAGCATAAGGTCATCTGCCGCGTTGCGACTATTATCCACAGATTCATGGCTGCAGCCCATCACGGCGACCGGGACAAGAAGCAATACGATCGAAAGGCGATTCATCTAATCTTCTCCCCACAGAATAATTGGGTCTCGGGATTCAATCACAGCAATGCAGGTATTCGCTGTGACACCTGAGAGTATCTGAACGACTCCTGATGGCCACCGAATCTCGACTTGCTCAATGGCATCAGACCTGTCGAATCCGAAATGCAGACGACGTGTGCTGGTTGATGCGTAACTTCCGCCGCCCACCCACTGTCGTACTGTGTTCTTACCACCGGCGGTCAATTGAACCACAGCGCCAATTGCGTCACGCGACATACTGCGACCGATGAGTTCGATTGTCAAATAGTTCCCGGATCGGCAGGTATTCTGCAACAGGGAGGTGCGTTCACCGGTATGCATGACAATGATATCCGTATCTCCGTCGTTATCCAGATCAGCGATTGCTGAGCCTCTGGCCATATGTGGCTGGCTCATGTACTCGCCCGCGTGATCCGCAACATTGCGAAACCGTTCCCCTGCCAGGTTCTCGAAGAACAACGGCGTCTGTCGCAGAGGAGAGGCACGTGGATATCGGATCACGTGACCGTTCGAGACAAAAACGTCTTCGTCTCCGTCATGGTCAGCATCAAAACACAGTGTGCCCCAACCTACAAACATAGATCCGACGGCGGTTACGCCGGTCCGGTTGCTGACGTGACGGAAAAGCATGTCGGCCTGGCCCTGGTAAAGGGCACTGGATTCCCGCTCATAGTTGGTCACCCAGATGTCAAAGCTTCCGTTGTTATCAAAATCGAGCAGTTGCACTCCCATGCTGCCGTCTGGCACACCGCGCCCGCTGAGGCTGGCGCCACTTGCGAGAGACACGTCTGAAAACGAGGTGCCTTTGTCATTCTGATAGAGAGTATTCGACACGGTGTCGTTTGTGACGTAGATGTCAGGCTTCTGATCCTGATTGAGGTCCGCA
>JBDOMX010001204.1:0-12821 GCA_039831615.1 Planctomycetaceae bacterium | reverse complement strand
CTGGAATTCCTGTGCTTCTACCATTTCCTCGTCGTCCTTCTCCTCCTCTGCAGCCGCTCTGCTTGAAGGTCGCTTCATAGGTCCTGGGTTCTCTTTGAATCCACTTTCTTCCATCTCGTCATCCTCGTTCTCTTCGCAGAGGACCCGATTCCTCGAAAATCTGTGGGGATCGTTCCAATTTCGCCACCGAATATCCGCTACAGTCCCGGGATGCGACAAATGACGGGAAATCGTTTGCGATCATGAACCACGTTCAATGCGGGACGCTCAGGTCCGGATCAGGCCCTGCACCCGATCGGAAGTCCCGTTCGACAACCATGGCATCAGACGACAAAAGCGAGTCCATTGACAATTACACGGCAGCCCGCGAACCAGCCGGATTCTTCAGTGGACTCAATTTCAATTGATGCTGACATTCGCACGGAACGACATAATACGACCACACTGATCATGCATCAGGTGTTGTTTCGAGTCGCGTGGATTTTCAAGACCGAGAGCGTCGTGATGCCAGCCTTTCTGGACAGCATCGCATCTGTTGGCTGGATGAGCGGACTCCTGCCACCCATCAATCGTCTGGGACAGTCTGTCACACCACTGCTGTTGTCGGGCCGATTACAGGACGCTCCGGTGAAGTCGCGCTGGCTGCCCGTAACGACGTTGCTGATGGGAGTGCCGTTTCTGATTCTGAGTGTCCTGGTGGCCTGGCCATCCCCAGTGATTCAGCAAGCGATGCCGGTACTGTTCCTGTGTTTGTACGCCGTCTTTTTTGCCACGGCAGGAACAAACCAGTGGGTCTTCAATACTGTGCAGGGCAAACTAATCACCGCCCATCGGCGAGGTCGAATGGTGGCCATTGCCGGCTACGTGGGGTCGCCAGTCGCGATTCTTGCGGTGCTGTTCGTCATGCGTCCGTGGGTGCATCAATCGGTTCCGATGTTCGGAGCCATCTTCCTGTTTACGGGCTGCGCCTTCATTACGGCCAGCTTCTGCGCGAGGTTCCTGAGAGAAGACCCCGACCAGAACGTCCCGTTAACGAATCGACGCAAGCCCCTCCGCGAATCGATCCATTACCTCCGGGAAGACCGTAACCTGAGGCAATTGTGTGTGCTGAGTGGCCTCGTGGCCTGCACCATGGTTGTGTTTCCGTACTATCAGCGTTTGGGTCGCAGTCTGCCGGGCTATGAAAGCCGCATGCTGATGGATTGGGTCATCTGTCAGAATCTGGGGGCGGCCATCTTCAGCTGGATCGCCGGAAGAATCGCCGATTCCAGGGGAACACGGAGTGCATTGCGGATGTTGACTCTCGCAGCTGTCCTGTCGCCCCTCATTCCGCTGGCACTCCGTGAAACCGGTGCCGCTGGCTGGTACTGGATCACTTTCCTGTGGCTGGGGACCGTCCCCATCACATTCCGGATGAAGATGAATTACGTCCTCGAGCTGACGGAGCCGAAACGTCATCCGATTTATCTGAGCACAGCAGCACTCAGCACCACACCGGTGATCTTCATGTCGCCTGTCGCCGGTGTGCTGATCACACGGACCGGATATGGTTTGCCGTTTCTGTTGGTTTCAGCAACTGCCGTGGCCGCCTGGATCATGACCCTCTTTATCGTGGAACCTCGTTCCCACGAAATGCAGACGCCTGATTAAGTGCGCTTGTGAAGCTTGTGTTTCAATGCGCTGCAACGACAATCCCTGCACTCGAAGTATTCCTCGTTCACCGCTTCGCCCACTGAGTCGCGATATGAATCCCTCCGAGCTCCCAGAGCTGCACTCTGCCCTTGCCGCAGTTCGTCAGGCGGCCGTCGTCTGTCGATCTGTCCAGGCATCCATCGATCCCGCCGCCCTCGAAAAGAAAGACAAAAGTCCGGTGACCGTGGCGGATTTCGCGAGCCAGGCTCTGATTTGTCGGCAGCTGCAGCTGGAGTTTCCGCATGATCCGGTCATCGGTGAAGAGGGCGCCGATGATTTGCGTACCGTAGACGGGGCGTCGTTCCTTGAGCAGATTCACCGGGAGTGCATGGCCGCTGGCGTTGATTGTTCGGCCGACGATGTGTGTGAATGGATCGATCGCGGCGGTTTACAGGACTATCAACCGCGGTTCTGGACGCTCGATCCCATCGACGGTACCAAGGGATTCCTGCGGAAGGAACAGTACGCCATCTCACTGGCACTCATCGTCGACGGCAAAATCGTGCTTGGAATTCTGGGTTGCCCCAACCTTCCCGTCGATGCGGACGAACCGGCTGGACCAAAAGGTGTCCTTGCATGGGCTGCAGTCGGACAGGGCAGCTGGATGGTGCCGTTGGATGCTCCCGAGGCGCAGCCCGTCAAGTTGAGCGTCACCGGGACAGATCAGCCGCCCGATGCGAGGTTCTGTGAGTCGGTGGAATCCGGACACAGTTCTCACGGCTGGTCCGGCAAGATTGCATCAGCGTTAGGGATCAAGCGAGATCCCTTCAGAATCGACAGTCAGTGTAAGTATCTGGCGGTGGCCCGCGGAGATGCCGATATTTACCTGCGACTGCCGACCCGCCGAGGCTATCAGGAAAAAATCTGGGACCACGCGGGTGGTGTGATTCTGGTTGAAGAAGCCGGCGGCTGTGTCACCGACATTCACGGTGTTCCTCCGGAATTCGATCACGGACGGACACTGTCTGTCAACGAGGGGATGGTCGTGACGAATGGAAAGTTTCATCAACAGGTCGTCGACGCCATCAGCGCGCATGCCCCCTCCTGACAACGAGCGCGACTGGAATCTTCTAGACGGTGTGACGACTTAGCCAACTTTCGCGCAATACTCGCCGCCCGGGGCGTTCAGCTCTCGACAATAAGGACCAGGAAGCAGTACCTATGGATTGGGCTATTGTTGTCACATTGATGGTCATTGCTGCGTCCATTGTCGGCATCATGATCTATCGGTTTCCCGCAGACATCACGCTGCTCGGTGGCCTGACGGTCCTGTTGATCTACGGCGTTGTGGATCCGAAAAAAGGTCTGAGCATTGCTGATGGGCTCATCGGGTTCTCCAACCCCGGAGTGCTGACCGTCGCGGTGTTGTTTGTCCTGGCGGACGGGCTGCATCGCACCGGTGCCTTTGACTGGCTGGGAATGCAGTTGCTGGGAGTTCCCAGGAGCCGTCTGTCGGCCCAGTTGAGATCGATGGTCCCGGCGGCCGTTCTGAGTGCGTTTTTGAACAACACTCCGGTCGTCGCCTTGATGATGCCCATCATCAATGACTGGTCACGCAAACATCGCATGTCTGTCAGCCATCTGTTTCTGCCATTGAGCTATGCCGCCATTCTGGGTGGCACCTGCACGCTGATTGGAACCAGCACGACGATTGTGATCAACAATCAACTTCCGCCCAACATGCAATTGTCGATGTTCGAATTATCGGCGGTTGGAATTCCTGTTCTGATTGTCGGACTGGTGTACATTGCCGGTACGACGTCCTGGCTCCTGCCCGAACGCAAACCGGCGTTTACCGCCATGGATGACCCACGTGAATATACGGTCGAAATGATTGTCCAGACGGGCAGTCCACTGGTAGGGAAGTCGATTGAAGCGGCCGGACTGCGTCATCTTCCCGGCATGTACCTCATGGAAATCAACCGCGGCGGGGAAGTGATTCCTGCGGTGGGATCCGACACCATTCTGCAGTCGAAGGATCAACTGGTCTTTGTGGGAGTGGTTTCCTCTGTCGTTGACCTGCAGAGGATTCCGGGACTGGAACGGGCGATCGATCAGCTGTTTCAGCTCGACGGGCCCCGCTCACAGCGACGTCTCGTGGAAGCTGTTGTGTCGACGAGTTATCCATTTCTGCGGATGACGGTACGTGATTCAGAATTCCGTTCCCACTACAACGCAGCCATCATTGCCGTGAGTCGCGATGGGATCCGACTCACCGAGAAAATCGGCGACATTCGCCTGGAACCCGGTGACACACTGCTGCTGGAAGCCACGTCCGGTTTTGCGAAGCAGCAAAGAAACTCGCGACATTTCTTTCTCGTCAGTGAAGTCCAGGATTCCAGCCCGGTGCGGCATGAACACGCCTGGAGAGCGAGAACGGTGATGCTCGGATTCGTTCTCTCAGCGTCGCTCCTGACACGCTGGCTCCCCGGCAGTACGGCAACGCTGCTGTCAGCCCTGTCGGCAGCGCTGCTGATGATTCTATTCCGCTGCACGCGTGCCGGCGAAGCCCGCCGGGCCGTCGACTGGAACGTCATCATCGTCATGGCGGCCGGAATCGGTATTGGTGAAGCGCTGCACAAGTGCGGCGGCGATACGTTCATTATTGATCACCTCAGGATCATCGTGGGACAGAATCGATATGCGATGCTGACGGCGGTCTTTGTGATCGCGTCGCTGCTGTCGAATATGATCACCGCGAAGGCAGCTGCGATCATTACGCTGAACATTGCTCGAGCAGCAGCAGAGTCACTCGGAGTGGACTTCGGTCCGTTCGTGATCGCCGTCATCATGGGCTGTGCCGCGTGCTTCGCCACGCCCTTCGGATACCAGACCAACATGATGGTCTATGGGCCGGGCGGATATCGATCGAGTGACTATCTGCGGCTGGGCGTGCCGTTGACGATCCTTGTGGGCATCGTCACTCTGTTGATCGCACCGGTGGTCTGGCCGTTTGAACCGTAGATCGCTGATTTGGGAACAGCATGGACGACGCCCCCCGGGCCGGATATTTCGGTAATCTGCTACATTCACAGCTTACGCCTCATCTTACGCCTCCGAGTATTCATTCGTGATTCACCAAAACTCTGCTTCTTCCACTCGTCCGCAGTCCATTCGAGCTGTCGTGTTTGACATGGACGGCCTGATGCTGAACACCGAAGATGTCTTCGAGCTGGCCGGTCAGGCACTGTTGGCACGGCGCGGAAAGGAAATGACCGACCCGATACGCCATCGCATGATTGGTCGTCGCCCCCTGGAAGCCTTTGCGGCTCTCACGGAACTCACCGGGATCACGGATCCCATCGAGGACCTGATGGACGAAACGCGGGTGCTCTTTGCGGAATTCGCCGAACAGCATCTCGACTGTATGCCGGGACTGTTCGATCTGCTGGATCTGATCGAGTCGCAACAGTTGCCCCGCGGCGTCGCCACTTCGTCGCCGCGACAGTACATGGAGTCGTTGCTGAACCGATTCGATTTACTGCAGCGATTTCACACCACTCTCACAGCCGAAGACGTCACACACGGGAAGCCCCATCCGGAGATCTACCTGAGTGCTGCTGAACGACTTAAAATTGCGCCATCGTCGATGCTGGTCCTCGAAGACAGCGAAACCGGCACGCGCGCTGCGGCAGCCGCGGGCACGTTTGTGGTGGCCGTGCCGAACCAGCACACCGCGTTCGGCGATTTCAGTATGGCGTCGATGCAGGTGGATAGTCTCGAGGATCCCGAACTGCGTGCAATGATTGAGCAGTCCGGTGCCCTGCCGTGAAGAAAAAGGGGTCGGGAGTCTTTTCCCCTGGAGACTGCGGGACTCTCGCGCATCTTACGGAAGAAACGGGACGTCGCCGGACGTGTTGACCGGGGAGAAAAGACTTCCGACCCCGTTCTTGCTCTTGATCACAGGATAATCGGGGTGGGTGTGAACCCAATCACCAGAAACGCCAGCGTCAACCAGCCGATGATCTGACGACCGATGCCCAACGGAACGGTGTCGTCACGCGTGGGCGGATGATTCGTGCCCATGAACAGGATCAGAATCAGGAACAGGACGTAAGAATAGGATCCTGTGTAAATCATGTACGCAGCCGCCACTCCGACCAGTAACTTCGCAATCCAATGAGCCGGTTTGCCCAGGAGTGTGTAGGTAAGATGCCCGCCGTCCAGCTGCCCAATGGGAATCAGGTTCAGTGCGGTCACAAAGACACCCACCCAGCCCGCAAACGCAACCCCATTCATGTAGAGCGTTTGTCCTTCCGGCGTCGGCCCGTGAATCCACGCGATCACCCATTGAATGATCAGAGGTTCACCAAACTCATTTCCGTAGCCGGGCACGATAACATCGACGTGAGACGCTGAGACTCCCAGAAACAGCACTGGCAGCGTCACGATGAGACCGGCCAGAGGACCACTCACGGCGATATCGAACATCTGCTTCCGATCGGCGGCGCCACGTCCCTGGGCAATCACAGCTCCCATCGTTCCCAGAGGAGGAATGGGCAGCGGGATGAAAAACGGAAACGACGCCGGTACCCGATACCGAACTGCCTGCAGAAAATGGCCCATCTCATGACACAGCAGGATGAGCATCAGTGGACCGCTGTACGAAAACCCCAGGAGCAGACCATCGAGGTACCGCTGATTGAAGGACTTCATCTCACCGGGCGGCGATGGATCCCTCCGCTCCATGATCACGACCATCCTGGTTCGTATCTCTTCGTCAAAGAAACCAGGCAGCAGCTCGATGGGACGATACCGGGAAAAGACCAGCGTCGTACTCACCACCGTCGCCGCGAACAGAAACAAAGAAATCCAGAGCTGGCGACGTCGTTTTCGTCGGTACCACTCAAGAGTTTGCTGTGGCGTCCGCACCGCACTCTCAAAAGAGTCTGGTCTGATGATGTACGGTTCGCTGGACGCGGACTGATCGTGCAATGAAATCGGCTCGGCACGCGACGTCACGCGGCGCCGCATCGGTCCGGTGATTTGATCCAGATCCTGTGCTTCAGGAGAAGTTATCTCGGGATCGTCAGGAGGTAAGGCAGAGTCAGAATCGGGCATGTCGTGGTCGGTGCTGCCGTTCGATACGTGTGAATTCGACCACAGGCAGCGAGACCGCAAAGGCGCTGAAAAATATGAAAGGCCGATGACAGACCGCGGGACGCGCCGGTCTCAGCTCGTGGCACTGTGGAACAGAAGCTATACGGGACCGGCAAAGCGGTGTCGAGTCCATTCGAAACATAGCATGAGCAGTGCACCTTTCTCGAGGGGGGATATTTTGAGTCAATTCCCGGTGGATTCCGTTTCAGCACCACCGGATTGAGCGAAACCACCGCGTCGTCGGCCGATTCGTGGACGCGGCCGAAGAGCGCCAGCCCCTCAGGATTGCTCGCGTAATCACTGTCGCGAATTCAATGGAGCCATCACGCTCCGCCGTGATGATCCGCAGCCAAAACAGGACAGTTCCTGCTCGAACGGGCCTCATTCATTGTTCCGCAAGGCAGGACCCGCCACGACTTTATTAAATCTGCCTCACTGCCACCAGGGGACCCGCTACACTGCGATCATGAAGGCTGCCGTGTATGAACAATTCCAGTCGCCCCTGATTGTCGGCAATGTCCCCGACCCCCGGCCGAACTCGGATGCCGCCATCATTCAGGTCGCCGCGTGTGGCATTTGTCGCAGCGACTGGCACGGCTGGATGGGACACGATTCCGACATTCAGTTGCCACATGTACCAGGACATGAATTGGCCGGAACGATCGCCGCTGTCGGCAGCGACGTGCGACGTTGGAAAACCGGTCAACGGATCACCGTGCCGTTTAGCTGTGGATGCGGACGCTGTCGACAATGTCTCTCAGGCAATTTGCATATCTGTGATGACGAGACACAGCCTGGTTTCACGCAGTGGGGCGCGTTTGCTGAATTCGTCGAGATTCGTCATGCAGATCTGAACCTCGTCGAGCTGCCGGAATCGATCGATTTCGCAACCGCCGCCAGCCTCGGCTGTCGGTTTGCCACGTCTTTCCGTGGCCTGATGGATCAGGCTCGTGTACAGCCGGGGGAATGGGTGGCCGTGTACGGGTGTGGAGGAGTCGGCCTGTCCGCGGTGATGATCGCTGTTGCGGCAGGAGCACAGGTGATCGCTGTCGACATCGACGACGCACGACTGCAAACGGCCCTGGAACTTGGGGCTGACGAGGTCATCAACGCCGGCCGGCGGGCACCCAGGGATGCGATCATGGAAATGACTGCTGGTGGCGGCGATGTGTCCGTGGATGCCCTGGGCAGTCGAACGACCTGTTTTGCGTCGATTGGCAGTCTGCGAAAACGCGGACGACACGTCCAGATCGGACTCACTCTGGGCTCAGAAGCGGATCCGCCGATTCCTATGAGCGAAGTGATCGCCAACGAACTGGTGATCATGGGGAGCCATGGGATGCCGTCAACCGCATATCCTCGGATGTTGAGAATGATCGAAGACGGCCAACTGCACCCGCAACGTCTCATTCGTGATCATGTCACGCTGGAAGAGGGAGCCGCTTTGCTGGTGCGATTCGATGACTTCCCCGGGGCCGGCGTGACGGTGATCGACTTCCGGTAACAGCCGAACTGTCCACTCGGTCCCGATTCCGGCGCATCAGTTGCTGTATTCCTTGACAGAACCACCGCTGGCAGGCATTGACCGGTTTTCCGGCGATGCCATACACTTGCCATTTCCGGACTTAGGTCGATCCAGACTCACTTGCCCGACAAATGTGGACTGCCGTTGTGGCAGCAAGGTGGCGTGGTGGATCCGGTTTGCAGAGCGCAATCAAGGCAACGAGACACATGGAATTCCTCGAAAAGGTGGGCGACTTTTTTACGGCCGCCACCACGAAGTTCGAACGCGGCATCACGAATCTGTTTGGGTCGTCCAACGAGCGCCGCGTCCGACAACTCGGATTTGTGCGCGACAAACATGGAAATACTTCTGTCGCTCCCGGGTCATTGCTGGAACAAGTCGCTGCTCTGGAACCCGATTGGCAGAAGAAGACAGACGCCGAGCTCAATCAAACCGCCAGTATGTTTCGCGCTCGGCTGCGCGCCGGCGAAACGCTCGACGATCTGTTACCGGAAGCCTTCGCTGCGGTCCGGGAATCCGGGGTGCGATTCCTCAAGATGAGACACTACGACGTGCAGATCATTGGTGGGAACATTCTGCACAATGGCATGATCGCTGAAATGGTCACCGGGGAAGGGAAGACTCTGGTCGCAACATTGTCGACGTTCCTCAATGCCCTCGCCGGTAAGGTGCACGTGATCACGGTAAACGACTACCTCGCCCGACGCGACATGGAATGGATGGGGCCCATTCATCTGAACCTGGGACTCACGATTGGTGCGATTCAGTCTGAGATGGGGCCTCAGGAACGTCAAAAGCATTATGCATGCGACATTACGTACGGGACGAGCAATCAGTTTGGTTTCGATTATCTGCGCGACAACATGAAACCTCACAAGAGCCTGCAGGTGCAGGGCGATCTTGATTACGCGGTCGTCGACGAAATTGACAACATTCTGATCGATGAAGCGAGAACGCCACTGATCATTTCCGGTCCGGCCCATGACAATCTGGACAAATACCCCAAGGCAAACACGATCGCCAAACAACTGCGGCGCGATGTGGACTTCGAGGTCAAAGAAAAGGAACACACCTGCCACCTGACGGAAGACGGCGTGCGGAGAGCGGAAGAGCTGGCTGGCGTCGAAAGCTTTTACACCGCCGGAAATATGGAATGGCCACATTTGCTCGACAATGCGCTCCGAGCCCACTACCTGTTCAAACGCGACGTGACCTACGTGGTGGAACGCAATGAAATCGTCATTGTCGATGAAAACACCGGTCGAAAGATGGAAGGTCGGCAGTGGAGCGACGGTCTGCACCAGGCCGTGGAAGCCAAAGAAGGGGTGAAGATCAAAGAAGAGTCTCAGACGCTGGCCACGATCACGCTGCAAAACTTTTTCAGGCTGTACAAGAAACTCTCAGGCATGACGGGAACCGCCATGACCGAAGCCGAAGAGTTCTGGAAAATCTATCAGCTGGATGTGGTCGCGATTCCTCCCAACCGACACATGCAGCGGATCAACTACCCGGACAATATCTACGGAACGGAAAAGGAGAAATGGGGAGCCGTCGTCGAAGAGATCGAAGATCTGAATAACATCGGGCGCCCTGTTTTGGTCGGAACGACATCGATCGAAACCTCCGAACTGGTGAGCAACAAGCTCACTCGGCGAGGCGTCAAACACAATGTGTTGAACGCCAAGCAGCACGAGCGTGAAGCAGAAATCGTGGCTCAGGCCGGCCGCAAAGGGGCGGTCACAATCGCCACCAATATGGCCGGACGCGGAACCGATATTATCCTCGGCGGAAACCCGGAACAGCCGGCATGGGAAGAACTCAGTAAGACATACGAATCACGCCTCGAAGTGCCCAAGTCCGAATGGGATGCGTTGACTGCAGAAATCGCCGCACGAGAAGGCATGACCGAAGAGGCCAAAGAAGTCCTTGAGCTTGGCGGTCTCCATGTTGTCGGAACGGAACGACATGATTCGCGACGGATCGACCTGCAGCTGCGAGGTCGTGCCGGTCGACAGGGCGACGCGGGTTCCAGTCGCTTCTTCATTTCACTCGACGACAAACTCATGCGGCTGTTTGCCGGCGACTTTGTCAAACGCATCATGCAAATGGCCGGACTCACGGAAGGAGAACCGATCGTCAGTCCGATGGTGACGCGGCGCGTCGAAGGCGCGCAAAAGAAAATTGAAGAACGTCACTTCGACCAGCGTAAGAATCTGCTGGAATACGACGAAGTGATGGATGAACAGCGAAAGCGCACGTATTCATGGCGACAGAGAATTCTGGATGGATCCGACTGCCGCGGTCAGTTCATCGAGATGATGGATGAACAGATTGTGAAAATGGTCGGCGAGTTTCTTGGCAGCCGTTACCGTGAAAAAACGATCGCCAGCTGGGCCGACCAAAAGCTGCACCTGGAACTGGAGAGTTCGGATCTCCGCGAAATGACAAAAGACCAGCTCGCCGCGTTCCTGCGAACAGAAGCAGACCGCCAGGCAGATGCTTTGATCCTTGAGCAGCTGGAAGTCAATCTGCCGGACGACGAAGAACTCCACGATCAGTGGAACTGGGTCGCCATGTCGAAGTGGGCCAATCAACAATACGGTCTCAATCTGAACGATCGGGACCTGAAGAAAATCGGCCGGCCCGACCTGCACGAACACCTCTACGAACAGGCGTGCAAGTCATTCGAGCGATGGGAACTGGATGATCTTGAGACACTGCTGGATCCGGCCTTTGAAATCAAGTCCCTCTGTGGCTGGGCCGCTCATCACTTCACCCTTGACCTGGATGCCGACGAACTGGCAAAAATGGAGCCGCACGAAATCGAAGAACTCCTGCAGCGACTGGTGCGGGAACGCTATGACGAAAAGGAAATCTCGTTCCCGGTCAGCGTCGGTCTCAGCAAGTTCCTCTCCGGCGACGGCCAGCGCGGTGAAAAGTACAACCGTGAATCCCTGGCTCGGTGGGTCAGCACGCGCTTCAAACGTAACTTTGATCCGGAACAGTGGTCTTCCATGTCCAGTGATCAGATCGAACAGCTGATGCTGGAAACCAGCCGGGATTTTCTGAAAGCCCGTCCTGATTCCCGCCACGTTGAAGCGAAGGTGCTCGAGCTGCTTCCGGATTCAAGCAATGAGGCCGCTGTGGTGACGGCGGAACAGGCCGAAGCCGTTGCCAAATGGGCGTCTGAGGACATTCAGTGGACCGTGGACGTTGCGAAGATTTGTGAACTGAAACCGGCAGAAGCACGGGCACAGTTCCTGCAGGGCATCGAACAGGCGTTCCGTCCCGAACTGCGTCAAACGGAACGTTCGATCCTGCTCGAGTTCATCGACACAGCCTGGAAAGACCATTTGTACTTCATGGGGCACCTCAAACAGGGTGTCAGCTTTGCCGGGTATGCCCAGAAGGATCCCAAGACCGAATACAAACGCGAAGGCCGCAAAGCCTACAACTCCATGTGGGAACGAGTTGCCGAGCAGGCGACTCAAACGATCTTCCGTCTGGAAAAGGAGAGTCCGGCGTTTGTGGGTTCACTCTGGGAAGTCACTGCAACCCAACACGACATTGCTCCGCCGGACGACGGTGCCACGCGCGAAAACAATGGACCGGAACCCGGCGAACCTGACAAAGCCATCGACCCCATTATCAACAAGCACCCCAAGGTTGGGCGCAACGATCCCTGCAGCTGTGGCAGCGGGAAGAAATACAAGAAGTGCTGCGGCAAATAGCACGCCGCGGACCGCTCAGGGGTTAGAACAGTTTTCGAAATGTCGTGGCGGGTACTGGCTCGCGGGGACCAATGAATGATGGGCTCTGGCACTCCCGCCGCGGCCACGAATCAGCATAATACGCTGTAAGACGACTCGTCGACAATCTCATGGTGAATGGATTCACATGCTGTGGCTGCTGAACATTGTCTATGCCGGGGTGCTCACCTGCCTTTCACCAGTGATCCTTTGGCGAATGCTGCGGCATGGCCGTTATCGTCGAGGACTGACACAAAAACTGTTTGGCAGCCTGCCCGTCACGACGGGACGTGTTCCCGTGATATGGTTTCATGCCGTGAGTGTTGGCGAGGTCCTGCAGCTTCAGAAAGTTGTGGCAGAGTTTCGTGATGCGGATCTGGATGGCCGCCGAATCCTGATCACGACGTCCACTGATACCGGCTATGATCTCGCCGTCGAACGGTTTTCTGATTGCACGGTGAGCTGGTTTCCACTCGACTTTTCCTGGGCCGTTAACCGAGCACTCGATCGTGTGCAGCCTGAACTGGTCGTGCTGACGGAACTCGAATTCTGGCCTGGTTTCCTGATGGCCTGCGGTCGTCGAAACATCAAGACCGCCGTCATCAACGCTCGGATGAGCGACCGTAGTTTTCGCGGATACCAGCGTGTGGGATTTCTGTTGAGACCGTTGCTCAGTCAGTTTTCGGTTGTTGCCGCTCAATCCGCTGAATATGCCGCGCGACTGTCAGCGCTGGGAGTTCGTCCGGAATGCACAC
>JBDOMX010000163.1:0-12863 GCA_039831615.1 Planctomycetaceae bacterium | reverse complement strand
AAATGCCGCCGCAGGAAGCTGATCAGCCTGACGAGGCAGACCGGCGGCGGCTGCTGGATGGTATTCGCAACGGTTTGCGAGAAGCCGTTGACAGTCATACGGGCGATCCGGGACACGTTGTCATCCGGCGACTGACCAGTGCTGAGTATCGATATACGATTCTCGACCTCACAGGTCTTGATCTGGACGTCCATCGGAGTTTTGTCAGTGATGCGGTGGGTGGTGCAGGATTTACGAATACCGGAATCGCCCAGTTTGTTCAGGACTCAACGCTCGAACGGTACCTGGAAGCTGCCGGACAGGTCGCACAGCATGCCGTCATCGGTGCCGGGCCCCTGGTGTTTCATGCGGATCCGGGACAGACGGGATTTGAATTATCCGCGATTACTCGAATTCAGGAGATCTACCGGGCTCACGGATTTCGCTCGGCGTCCGGTGAAGGCGGTGAGCCGTTCGGACTGGACAAATACCCGGGAGCGTTTTACGCAGCCTGGCTGATCGAGCATCGTGGGCAGCTCGGCGGCAGCAGCATGACAATGAAGTCGGCCGCTGCCGAAGCAGGCGTGGATGTCCGGTTTGCCGAGTACATGCACAAAGTCGTAACGCAGGAACAACCCTCGTTTCCGACATCGGCAATCGTTGACCGCTGGTCGCAACTCCCGTTGCCGGAAGGTCGGGATCTGAGACAAATGCAGCTGGTTCGCAGCCAGTGCGATCAGATTGCCAAATTGATGCATGACTGGCAGAACCGTTTCGGCGCCAATCCGGATGCCAAAGAAGAAGCTCCTGTGCTGCGCGCGGACCTGTTCGAGGTGAGCAACAGTCAGCAGTTCGAAATGAATGTGAACTGGCCGGAGGAAACGGAAACGGCACATCTTGTCCTGTCCGTCGAATCCGCGATTCGCGAAGGAGACCCGGATGCCGTCGTCATCTGGAGGAATGCCAAAGTCTTGTTCCGCTTTGAAGACCGACAGCTTGAGGAGCCACGGCCCCTGCGTGAATTCATCACCACAGAGGCATCGAATCGCCTGAAGATTGGTACACATCCTCGCAATGGAAAGGTCGGACCGGAGGATTTCGTCACCGTCGGCACGAGGCCGCCCGCGTTTGAACTGCCGATTCCTGCCGGTGCCGGGTCAGCACAGTTGCTGGTCACCGCGGAACTTGATGTCGAACAGGGCGAGGACTGCATTGTGCGCTGCGCGATTTCGCAGCTTGAAGAAACGGATCAGGGCACGTCAGTATCCGGGCTGGTCGCGAATCCGAACAGCGCCGCATTTGCTGCATGGAAAGCTGGTGTGCTGGAATTCGCTCGCCAGCTGCCCCAGGTGTCACAGCGCGAGCCCGCGCCGTCCGACCGAGATCCCATTCCATCTCTTGTTGATCCTTCCTACAACAACCCCGAACGGAACCACTTTCACATTCGAATGAAATACCACCGCGACGATCGCTTTCTGGTCGAAAACGTACTCGACGATGAGACACGAGTGCAGCTGGATCAGGCATGGGCCGATTTACTGGGGTCATTCGAGTTTCATGATGTCTGGCTTCAGTTTGTGGCCAGGAAATTCGATGTCGAACTCGACGGGCGGCTGATCGCTGACATTGATGACGTCTGGATTGCCAGGCTTCCGCAGGCAGCACGTCATTATGTCCAGCAGCTCCGCCAAAACTACCACGCGATTCACCAGGCATTCGAAGCGGCTCATTCACGACAGGTTGAGGATGTGATCGAGTTTGCCGCTGTAGCATGGCGGCGCGCGCTTTCGAAAGCGGAACAGGATCGTCTGAGAGAGTTTTATCGAACGCTGCGAGCGGGCTCTCTCGATCATCGGGCGGCGATTCGCGCATTAATCACACGAGTTTTAGTCGCGCCGGAATTTCTGTTTCGCTCCGAGCGCGTCGCAGAAACAGAAGTATCGGCAGACGACCGCGGGCGCTCGCCGCTTTCCAGTCACGAACTCGCCAGCCGACTGAGCTATTTTCTTTGGTCATCACTGCCGGACAGTGAATTGCGTCGTGCTGCGGACGCCGGTGAACTCCGTGAGCCGCAGCATCTCATGCGGCAATCCCGCCGCATGCTGAAAGACCCAAAGGCCCGAAGATTTGCGACTGAATTCTTTGGACAGTGGTTTGGTTTTTACCGCTTCGACCAATATCGCGGGATTGATCCCGAACGGTTTCCTGAATTCTCGCAGCGATTGAAGTCATCGATGTATACTGAAGCCGTCACTTTTTGTGACCACATCGTTCGCAACGATCGTCCGCTGAATGAAATTTTGTTCGCTGATTATTCGTTCCTGAATCAAGACCTTGCGAGACATTACGGCATTGACGACGTCTGGCAATCCGACCGACGTCGTGATCACGACGGAGCTTCGCAGATTGATTCTGAAGAGAGCTCGCAGCCGGAGGCCGACATATCGCCTGTTGCACTCGAGACAGATTCGGTGCAGCAGGATCACAGTTTTCAGAAGGTTGATGGCTTGAACCAGCAACATCGAGGTGGCCTGCTGCGACTGGGAGCGGTGCTGACAGTCACATCCGCACCGATGCGAACCAGTCCTGTCAAACGAGGAGACTGGATCCTCCGCCGAACCCTGGGGACTCCCGTTCCCCCGCCTCCCGCTGATGCCGGTTCGATTCCGGCCGACGACATTCTGTCCGATGGCCTGTCCGTTCGACAACGTCTGGAGGCGCATCGTACCGACGCATCGTGTGCCAATTGTCACTCACGCATCGACGCACTGGGTTTTGCGCTGGAGAACTATGACCCGCTGGGCAGGTGGCGCGAGGAGTATCGCGATGGGACACCCATCGATACCTCCGGCGCGCTGCGCGACGGCACGGAAATCGCCAACGACCGGGAACTTCATGAATACCTGGAAAGTCGGCGAGCATTATTCCATCGGACTCTCAGTACGAAATTGCTCAGCTACGCACTTGGCCGGCGAGAAACGGTCGGCGATTTGCCATTGCTCGACGAAATGAACAGACATCTCGGCAACGACGGCGGCATCAGTCGACTTGTGCAATCGATCGTCGGCAGCCGGCAATTTCGATATCATGCAGGATCAGTTCGTCTTCCTGAGCGGCGCCCGTCAGAATGACCAATCACACGCGAGCAACCAAATCCATCCACTGGTCGACTGGTCTGACCAGACGTCCGTTCATTTGTGGCGGTGGGTTCAGCCTTGCCCTGCCATGGCTGACGTCTCTGACTCTCCGTGCTGATTCCGGCAAACAAACGACCGTGGATACGTCAAAGCCACCACGACGTTTTGCCTGCATCTACTTTTCAAACGGTGTCGAACCAATTCACTGGTGGGCAACTGGCCGCGGATCGGAGATGAAGCTGGGGCCAGGTCTGCAGCCGCTTCAACCGCATCGCGAGGAGATCGTTGTCATCGACGGTCTGTATCACGCGAAATCGGTTGAGAACTCGAGCGTTCATCTCGGCCGCATGCCCAATCTGCTGTCCGGAGCATGGGTGAGTCTGGATCAGAACGACATCCGCGTCGGTCGGACAATGGATCAGGTCCTGGCACAGCAAATTGGCCGGCAAACAGCGGTTCCCAGTCTGGTACTGGGGATTGAACCAACGGAGCTGCGTCTCGAAGACGGCCTGTCGATGATTTACGGTTCCTGCATTTCGTGGGGATCTGCAACCAGGCCTGCCACGAAAGAGATCTATCCGTCTCGGGCGTTTGATTTGATCGTCGGCAATGCTGGCGACCGACGAGTCGACCGCAGTATTCTCGATCAGGTTCGATCGGATGCACGGGCACTGCGGGCACAGATCTCGCAGAGCGACCGCACCAAGCTGGATGAGTACCTGGAATCGATCCGCGATATCGAGAAACGGATTGATCGGGCCACGGACGACGGACGGCTTGAAGGCTGGAAACCACAATTGACGCAGCCGGATATGCCCCGTCCACATGATGCCCTGCCCCAGGACGTGCCGGAGCACATGACTCTCATGATGGATCTTATCGTGCTGGCGTTCCGCATGGACCGCACTCGAATCGCCACGTGTATGCTCAACAACGATCTGTCGCAGATGAATTTTGGGTTTCTTGAAGGTGTGCAGGGCAGCCTGCACCTCGACCTGACGCACAACGGTCGAGACCCGAAGCGCGAGGCCATGTACCTGCAAACCAATCAGTTCCATGTCGAGCAGTTTGCGTATCTGCTGGAACGGCTCAAAGCAATTGACGAGGGTGGTCAGTCTCTGCTGGACAGTTCACTCCTGCTGCTTTGTTCCAATCTGTTTGACGGTGATAAACATCAGGCAGACCGGCTGCCAATGGTGCTGGCCGGTGGTGGCGGTGGGTCTCTGAAAACAGGGCGTGTGCTGGACTTTCTTGGCAAGCCCAACGAAGACCGCCGGGCCTGCAGTCTGTACCTTTCGATTCTGGACCGCATGGGTGTCGCGTTGCCTGAATTTGGTGATTCAGATCGGCGTCTTGCCGGACTTTGATCGGCAATGCGCATCTTCCACTGGATCTGAACTCAAAGGAAAGCAATTGAGCCACAGAGATCACAGAGGACACGGAGTTTGCGCTCAGACCGTTTTGGTGGCTGCCTGGTACTGGATTGAGCGAAATAGTTTGGCCCGTGTTCCGTCGACTGAGTCGCTGCGGTGGGATTCAGTGCGTTCTCTGTGAGCTCTGTGTCCTCTGTGGCTAAAATCAGTTGCGGTTTCTGATCGGGGAATCACGGGTGTTGTGGTGCGCATCTTCCACTGGATCCGAACTCAAAGGAAAGCAATTGAGCCACAGAGGATACAAAGAATATGGGCGACGAATTGACGGAAGCAATTATCGGTGCGGCCATTGAGGTCCACCGAGTGCTCGGGCCGGGACTCCTGGAGTCAATCTACGAACAGACACTTTTGCACGAACTTGGGTTGCGAGGACTCGTGGCGGAACGACAAGTCGAAGTCGAGGTGATGTACATGGGTATCGTGATCAAAGGTCAAAAGCTGGATCTACTGGTTGGCAACCAGGTGGTGGTTGAATTGAAGGCTGTCTCCAAACTGCCTGACGTTGCCGCTGCCCAGACGTTGTCATACTTGAAAGCAACGGGGCTCAAGCGAGCATTGCTGCTCAACTTCGGCCAGTCGCGTCTGATTGACGGCGTCAAGCGTTTTTCTCTGTGAACTCTGAGTCCTCTGTGGCTAAAAAATGAGTTTACTCGCCGGGTTCGCTGAGTTGAGACAGATAGTTGAGCGTCTCATCAAGGGACACGACGTCGGCGAAACGGGCCTGGATGTCATGTAATGTAAAATGGTGGCAGACGGCCGATCGGTCGCCGACGCAGTCACGAATGATCATCGGTCGAAATCGGTAGCTCTTTGCGTCGGTCGCCGTGGCACGGATGCACGCACTGGTGCTGCAGCCCGTGATCAGCAATGTGTCAACCTGATGCTGGATCAAATACGCGGCCAGATGTGTTCCAAAAAAGGCACTTGCATTCTCCTTTTCAATCACCAGATCTTCAGGTTGAGGCTGGACCCTCTCGTCAATTGCACAAGCTCGTTCGTCCCAGACGCGAAACTTCGGCGACAGATCGGCAGCCGCTTTGAATGGGAGATCGCCGCCGAGTGTTCGCCAGGGTGAGGTCGTGTAAATCACCGGCACACTTGCCCGTCGCCCGGCATCCAGCAGTGTCTGCGTGTTTTCGACGGGTCCGTCCAGCCTTGCGCTGCCGCCAGCGTACGAGTCATCGGTCCAGCCATAGGCAAAGTCAACGACAACGATCGCCGGTTTGGAACCAAAGCCGAACCGATCCTGAAAAATGCCTCTGCGGGCATAGTAGTCGTCAACGGTTCGCAACGATTCCTCAAGCAGCCGCCGGGCGTCATCATCTGAATTAATCATGTTTGAGTGATGACTCCCGTGAAGCGTCAATGACCCCGGATTGCGTGACCTGACTTGTGATGCTGCGGAGGTCCACAGGCATTCCATCCTGAGGAAACTTGTGTGGCAGCAGCCACCATGTTTCCGTGAACGATGCCGACTCGCCTGGCGCCAGTCTTTCTCGCGGACCGATCGGTTCGAGCTCGCACATAGGCCGATCGGGGTACCAGATCGACATCGTCAGTCCTGCCACTTCGTTGTAGACGCGATCCGGGAAGGTCGGAAACTGCTTCACGAACATCACGTCATTCTTCATCAGATAGGCAAACCAACCTGCGTAGCTGTCCATCCCAAGCTTCGGGAACTGCGGTGCGGCCGTGATTTCAAGGAACCCGTCGCGCTGGTGAATATGCGGGTCATCGGGCTCAAAATTGATCACCGGTCCGGGGCCATACATGACATAACCTCTGGGGAATCGGCTGGGCTCTGTCAGTGGAATGACACAAATTCCACCGCCCAGCGCAAAGGTTCGGCTCCAGTGACAGTACTCTTTGGTTTCTTTGGAAACATTATGAATCGTCTGAGTGCATGCCAGTTGTGAAGAGTCGTTCGCCAGTACGAAGTCGCGGATCAGCTGCACTCCGGTTGGCTGATCTTTGGCACTCACCAGGCGAGCTGTCCGTGCGCCGGTGATCGTGCCCGTCCAGCGACCGGACCACAATCCAGGATGCCCTGGGGTCGTCTGTTCCGGACCAATGTCAAACCGACCCGCCGCCATGGAACCACCCTGTTGGCCTGACTCGTTCGTCCAGCCTTCGCTGCCGGGAGGCAGGTAGAGCGCATCCTTGCCGTTGATCGCGTACTGTAAAACGCGCCCGCCGGCGGCCGGACAAAGCGTCACTTGCGTTGTATTGTTGTGCAGGCGAATACAGTCGTCGTATCCGTAGAAACTTACGACTTCCGCACCGTCCGATTGGGCAACCGCCGGTGTCAGAAGAACCTGTGTCCCGATCGTGGCCAACAGGACAGTCCAGGTTGCTGTCAATTTCATCTGAATCACTCCGCCGTCGGTGCTCTGATTGTGGATCCGTGATGTCTGGTGACGGTTCTTCATCGCTGGGTATGTCGGTCATTATCGCAATCGCGTCCAGCATGTGAAATCGTCAGGATCAGATTGCCTTCAATGTTGAGGATTCCGGCCGTTCGCAACCATCATCGGGGACCGGCTCGACAAACGGGGTGACTGACGAGAGCAATCGGGTGCCGGACTGGAATGTGCTCGTTCAATGGACGATCATGGTGGTTCCGCGGGACACAGTCGGTCGTGTCGATTGACGGTTTCTCGCAGCCGATCTGTCAATTCATTGCATCGATCCACGAATGGTCCTGTGCTGACCGAGCCGCCTGCTGCCGTTTTGCGACTTGTTGACATCACGAAGACCTTCCCCGGTGTCGTCGCTGCTGACGCTGTGTCGTTTGATCTGCACGCCGGCGAAGTTCACGCGATCGTGGGTGAAAACGGGGCCGGAAAAAGTACGCTCATCAACATCATTTCCGGAGTCCTGCAACCGGATATGGGTCAGATGTTTCTTGCTGGCAACGAAGTCCGACTGACTGATCCCGTCGACGCGCGCAGCCGCGGCATCGTGACCGTCCACCAGGAAGCGGAGCTGTTTCCCACGCTGTCGATCGCAGAGAATATGGGCCTGGCACTCGGGCTGCCAACAGGTCGGCTCGGGCTGATTGACTGGAAAGTAGTCCGCAGCTCGTCGCAGGCAGCGGTTAATCAGATCGGTGAGCCGATCGATGTCAACGCACCCGCAGATCGACTCGGTGTGGCCCGACGCCACATGATTCAGGTCGCGGCAGCGGCGACCCGGGAGTCGTTGATCGTCATCCTTGACGAGCCAACAAGCTCGCTGTCCATTGCCGAATCTGAATGGCTGTTTGAACAGATTGAACGTCTGAAATCGGCCGGTGTCGGTATCATCTACATTTCGCACCGACAGGATGAAGTTTTTCGACTGGCCGATCGAATTACGGTCCTCCGTGACGGAAAAAGCGTCTGGACCGGCACAAAACCGGAAATCGACGGCAGGCAGCTCATTGAATTGATGGTGGGCAGAGACCAGCCACCGCCGGAACTCGACATCGCATGCCAGCCAAATGACAATTCAGTTGCCTCAACCAGTGAAACGCCGCGCCTTCAAATCACCAGTCTCAGCGATACCGAGGGTCGCGTTCGCAACGTCAGTCTTTCCATCGCGGCAGGCGAAGTCGTCGGGGTCTACGGACTCGTTGGAGCCGGACGCACTGAACTGGCACACTGCCTGTTCGGGTTGAAGCGGATTGCCGCCGGTCACGTCGACGTTGATGGCCGCCGACAATTGATCCGTTCTCCGAAAGACGCCGTGCGTGCCGGGATTGCCTACCTTCCGGAAGATCGTCTGCAGCAGGGACTCTGTCGCGGCCTTTCGGTTCGAGCGAACTGCGTTTTGTCGAGTCTGCGGCGCTGGTCTCGGGCGCGACTTGCGTTCGCAGCGCCCGAACGAGCGGCGACAACCGACATTGTCAGGCGGCTGGACGTGCGACTCAATTCGATCGAGCAGCCTGTCCTTGGCCTTTCTGGTGGCAACCAGCAAAAGATCGTGCTGGGGCGCTGGCTGCTGAATGAACCAGGAGTCCTGATTCTGGATGAGCCGACTCGAGGCGTGGATGTGGGATCGAAGGTTGAGATTCATCGGCTCCTGCGCCGTCTGGCCGATGGCGGCTGCGCAGTGCTGATGATCAGCTCCGAGCTTCCCGAAATCATGCAAAACAGCGACCGTGTGATCGTGTTTTGTGGAGGCTCGATCTCGGGAGAATTCGATCCGCAACAGGCGTCGCCCGCTGACGTCGCCACGGCCGCACTCCCCGCAGCTCCGCAGAACGGAGATTCTTCCGCCACGATTGGTAACGTCGTTCGGAGCTCGAGCCGGCAGACGGCCGTGTCGCGCACGCGATTGATCGGTACCGGAAGTGAAGTCGGGCTGGCTGTTCTGACGATCATGCTGTGGCTCGGTCTGGCAGCCGGCAGCTCCAGTTCCGGCGACATCGTCGCGGGACTGACAAATCTCGCGACGTACGCGCCGCTGTGGACGCTGCTGGGACTATCTGCGGCGTGCGTGATCATCGCCGGCGGAATTGACATTTCGATTGGCTCGCTGGTCGCATTGTCGGCTGTGTGCTGTGGCAGCGTGCTGCAAATCGACGCGCCTGATGTCGTACGAATTCCGATCGCCGTGAGCGCGGGGATCCTCGTGGGCACACTCGGGGGCATGCTGAACGCTGCCATTTCACTGCTCGGTCGTGTGCATCCGATTGTTGTGACGCTGGGAACAATGACGGTGTATCGGGGGCTGGTCATTGTCATTCTGGACGGCAAGGCGCTGACCGGTTTGCCTCGCAATTTCATGCGAATGACGGTCGATTCGGAAACGGGATTTCGCGGAATTCTGGCCATTTCCGCAGTCGTCGTCGGCGTTGTCACGGTGTGGCTGCGGTACACGCCGTCTGGTCGCCATTTGTATGCGTACGGTTCGTCACCGGCGGCGTCACGCCTGTCAGGGATCTAGCACACTCGCGTGTGGTTGACCTCATTTGGGGCGGGTGGCGCGCTGGCCGGCCTGGCGGGTGTGCTGGAACTGTCGCTGAACACTCAGATGCAGGCCCGACTGGGAGCCGGGTGGGAACTCCAGGCCATCGCCATCGCCGTGATTGGCGGCGTGGCCATCACGGGTGGTCGCGGATCGGTTCCGGGCGTTGTCCTGGCCGCGGTATTGCTGCGTCTGGTCAATAGCGCCCTCGTCCGCTGGGGAGTCTCCGGCCCGAGGGTTGATTTGGTCGTCGGGACTTTGTTACTTGCTGCCGTCCTGCTGGACCTGGTTTGGAGACGGCGCCGCCAATGAATGTCGCCTCGGAGAATCAGCCCGCATCGTTATCGCCGACAGCAGTTGTGTGGGTCGCGCGAACGGTACCGTGGTTGTTGTTGTTGGCAGCCATCTGGATGGTGGCCGGCAATGCTCGCAACCCGCAGTACCTATGGACTGTTTTCGCACCATGGGCGGAAATCGGCTGCCTGGCGGTCGTCATGACGCCCATCATCATCACGGGCGGGATCGATCTGTCGGTCGGATCCATCGTGGCGGTGTCCGGAATGGTTCTGGGAGTCCTGTGGCATGATGCCGAGTGGCCGATCTGGCTCGCTGGAGTCGGCGCCATATTGACCGGGACACTGGCGGGTTCTCTGAATGGCTGGCTGGTTGTGATCGGGATGTCGCCTCTCGTCGCCACCCTGGCCACGATGGCGTTCTTTCGCGGCGTGTCGATGGCAATTTCGGATGCACAGCAGGTTGATCGGTTTCCCGAGACATTCGTGGACATGGCGAGGATCGCAGGAGTCCCGATTCAGTTTTGGCTGTTGATGGTGACCATCGTTGCGGTTTTTGTTGTCGTGCATTTCTCCCGGTTTGGACGGTGGTGTTTCGCGATTGGTGACAATCGGACCGCCAGCCGATTTGCGGCGGTTCCGGTGGCACAAGTGGAATGGCGGCTGTATTCCGCCAGCGGACTGGTCTGCGCGTTAGTTGCGATTTGTAACGCGATGAAACAGGATGTCGTGTTACCTGACGCGCAGTCGGGTGTGGAACTGAATGCAATTGCCTGCGTCGTGATCGGCGGGACACTGATCACCGGCGGTCGCGGGGGAGTCCTGCAGACGGTCCTTGGTTTGGCTGTCGTGTCGAATCTTGACGTGGGCCTGAATTTTATGAGCAGCCAGGTGAAGTGGCTGTCCGGCGCCTCGCGACTGATTGTGATTGGCCTGTTGTTGATCGTGGTCGCGGTCTTGAACGAAAAAACGCTGCGGGACAAAAACCGTCTGGCGCTCATCCGCTCGTAACATCCAGTGACGACTCGCGGACGTGAATGGCATGGCCCCCATGAATTGAAACCAACCTCAGGGAGCAGACAACTAATGAATCGATCGACACAGTGTCCGAACCGAACCGCAGGAATGCTGTTGGCAATCGTGTTGCTTCTATTCCCCCTGATGCCGGGATGCGGCGGATCGAAATCCTCAACCGATGGCAAAGCCTCGTCTTCGGCAGCGTCCGGCGAATTGCTGCGGATCGGGATGATGCCCAAGTTGATGGGGATCAGTTTCTTCGACGCGACCGGTCGGGGGGCGAAAGAAGCGGCTGCCGAACTCGGTATTGAATTGATCTACGACGGTCCGACGGAATCGCGTTCGGAGGACCAGATCCGAATGCTTGACGGCTGGGTCGCACAGGGATTCGACGTGATTGCCATCGCTCCCAACGATCCCGACGGAGTGGCCCGCACACTCAGGAATGCACAGGAAGCTGGCGTCACGGTGGTCACCTGGGACACGGACGCGAACCCGGAAACGTCGAAACGTCCTCTCTTCGTCAATCAATGCATGCCGGAATTAATCGGCTACGCATTGGTGGATGTGATGGCGGAAGGGATTGAGCGCCGAGGTGGAGAATTGGCGGGCGATTATCTGATCGTCAGTGGGACGGCAACCGCTGCCAATCAGAACATCTGGATGGACTTCATGCGCCGCCGGATTGCAGAAAAGTATCCGGAAATCAAGCTCCTCGAACCGCTCTATCCAGGAGAAGATCACCAGAAGTCGCAGGAACAGGCGGCGGAAGCGGTCGCGGCGAATCCCGACATCAAGGGCATCTGGGGAATCACATCCGTGTCGTTACCAGCAGTGGCTAAAGTGGTTCGCGATGCCGGACGGGCTGAGCAAATCTTTGTGACCGGGTTGAGTTTGCCAAATACAATGCGCGAATATATCAAGGACGGCACCATCGACGAATTCGTGTTGTTTAGCCCGGTCGATCTCGGTTACCTCACGGTCCACGTCGCCAAACGATTGGCCGAGGGCGGTCTCGACGCGGGGACCTACAATTTTGGCCGTCTCACAGATATCGAGGTCCGCGACGGGCAGGCTATTCTGGGTCCACCTTTGATTTTCAACAGTGACAACATCGACGAATACGACTTCTGAGCGTCGCGGACTGACGACAGGCGAATCCTTCCGGAGAGACGCACGCATGACCACCGGTCGCGCCGTGTCTCCGGAATCCACGTGATGTGAGATTTACGTTTCACTGCCAACCCGGCACGCGCATTTGGTTTCTTCGGTCGATCTCCTCCTGAATCCGTTTGTGGTCGTTAACTCACAGTAACGATTCCCAACTTTCCCTGAGCCACTCAATAAACGGATCGCCATACCAGTAACCGCCAATTCCGCAAACGACGGCCCCGGTAAGAATGGTGTCGCCAGGAAACAACAGGGTGAATGGGATCACCCACACACAGATTCCCAGGCCCAGTGTTCCTCCGAGCAGTGCGCCAAGAAGGAAACCTGAAACTGTGTTGGCGATGGATACATCTCGGTCCCATTCCCGCCGTCGCCGTTGTCTGTCTGACATCTTCCGGATCCTCCGGCAAAACGGACACGATGTTGCAGTGGTGGCAAAAGTCACCATTCGTCGCCATTCCGTACCAACGCCTGCTGGTTCGAACCGGATCAGAAAACTGACAGCATTCACCGGCGGGGTTCAGCCTGATTCTCAGCGATTCCATTTGAATCAAGATCGATGCCATGCACTCCACTCGTGTGACGCAATCAGGCACAATGTCGCCTCAGCTGGCTCCCGGCGAGCCGGGCATGTCAATGCCCGGTATCACCTTTGTGCTGCGCGCTCAGCAGTTTACTCCTGCTTCATGGGAGACATTGACTGGCTGCCCGCCGCGCGCTGAGCGGATGCTGGCAACGTTGCCAGCATCCGCATCGTTTCCGATGCTGCCAGCATCGGGCCTGGTCGCCTGTCTTGTCATGTTCAGCGCGCATGCGAAAGCCGGTGAACTGCCTGAGCAGTCCACCGGCTTTGCATATAGCAACAGGTTGAGATCTGAAGTTGT
>JBDOMX010000845.1:0-2895 GCA_039831615.1 Planctomycetaceae bacterium | reverse complement strand
TATTCGCATCCCGGAGGAGCCGACGCTCGTCCACGCGACGCTGGACCCCGGCGACCTCAACAAGGACGTGCGAGCCGACCATGCCCTGGTCGGTGACGCACAACTGACGTTGCAGGCTCTGCTCGGCGAATTGAAAAACCAATCGCTCGCACAGGCGGAGCAACGGAAGGAGGCCGTGCCTCAGAGGATTCAATCGGTTCGCGAGGAGTACTTGGCCAAGTGGATGCCGAAACTGGGTTGCAAAGACTCACCCATCAATCCCTATCGCGTCATTGCCGAACTGAACAAGCACGTCGACAAATCCAACACGATCATCACGCACGACGCGGGCAGTCCGCGCGATCAGATGACGCCGTTTTGGGAGAGCACTGAACCACTCAGCTACATCGGCTGGGGTAAAACGACGCAGCTAGGTTACGGACTGGGACTAGCGATGGGAGCCAAGATCGTTCATCCAGAAAAGCTCTGCATTAACGTGTGGGGCGACGCCGCGATCGGTTTTACGGGCATGGACCTCGAGACGGCCGTTCGCGAGAAGCTGCCCATTTTGACGATTCTGTTCAACAATTTTTCGATGGCGATCGAGATTCCGATCATGAAAACGGCACAGGCCAAATACGGGTCGACCGACATCAGCGGGCACTACGCAGACATGGCCAAGGCTTTCGGCGCCTACGGTGAGCGAGTGACCGATCCCAACGAAATCGTGCCAGCGATCCAACGCGGCATTGAGGCCACTGAGGATGGACAAGCGGCCATGCTGGAATTCATCACCAGCAAAGAGATCGAATTCTCGACATTCAAGGAATTGGCGTATCGAGGGTAGCGGGATTCGCAGTACGTCTTCTATTTACCCCAATAGCACGAATCACTCCGCCTTGCTATGTTCGGGTAATTCGCGTGATTCGTGGTGGTCAAACTCTTTTCGGTATCAGCCGAGCCAAGGCGTCGCGCGGCGGACTAGGCACTTCTGCTTCGATGAGGAAAGGCCCTGGTTCTCCGAAACTTCTGGAGAGTGCCGCGTCGAATTCTTCGGCGGTCCGTGCGCGGCAGCCGGGTACGCCCATGCTGGCGGCCAACTCGACCCAGCCGATTGATGGCTTGTCGAGGCTGAAGAGCGCCTGGCCCTCCGGGCTAAGTTCCGGCAGGCCGAGTCGGAAATACTCAAAATCGAGAATCCAGTATTCGCGATTCGAGTAGACAACCGTGGTCACGTTCAGACCCTCGCGAGCCTGGGTCCAGAACGCCTGCGGCGTATACATCGCCCCGCCGTCACCCTGCAACGTGAGGACCTGGCGTTCAGGACAGGCCACCGCCGCCCCGACAGCCGTTGGTCCCCCCTGCCCGATAGCGCCGCCGGTGAGGCTCAGCCACGTGTTCGGCAGTGCCGTTTGCAGAACATCGTAAGCATTGTTCCCCGAGCCTGAATCGACCACGACGATGCAGCCTTCGGGCACCCGATTGGCGATGATCGCATTGGCGCTGGCAGCGGTAAGTTCATTCGGTACTTCCTGCATCTGCCGGGAGTTCGTCTTGCCGCAATCGGCCGGTGCGTTGAGCGCATCGGCAACCGCTTCCAGCGCGCCGACAACATCTTCTTCGACGCGAGCCAGAGGCACAACCTGGCAACTTTCCGGCACCAGGTAGCTCGGAGTGTGCGGATATGCGAAGAACGAGACGGGTGGCCTGGCACCGGCAAGCACCAACGTTTTGACCTTCGACATCGTGTGCTGAACCTGTTCGGGAAAGTATGGCATGCGCTTGATAGCAGGACGTCCGGCTCCAGCGTCGACCCGTGCGGTAGCAAAACTTGTGCGGACCTGGCATCCTGTTACCGCCGCGATCCGGGCGGCCGCAGCCTGACCGGCCGGGCTCATACCTGGCCCGTCGATGAGCAGCAACGAGTCAGCATCCAGACCCTGCGCGGCGTCATCGATTGCTGAGGTCGAAACTGCCGGCCTGCCTGGCAGAGGGTTTGGGACAGCGACATTCGTCACCTGTTCCCAGGCTGCATCGGTCCCCACAATGAGCGTGGCGATCTGTCCCTGCGAATCGGGAGTCGCGGTCAGCGTTGCGGTGACGGCATCGGCTCCGTCTCGGGCCAGCGTTTCGGCGGTCGAGTTGGACTTGTGCCAACAGGAAAAATTGCGGGCCAGTGTGTCGATGTCGGACGTGAGCGGGGCATCGTACTGGAGATGATAACTTGCGTGATTGCCTACGAGGTTGATGATCGGAGTTCGTGCTCGTCGCGCGTTGTGCAGATTAGCGATGCCATTGCCGAGGCCTGCGCCCAAATGCAACAGCGTTGTTGCGGGCCGGCCAGTCATACGGCCAAAACCGTCGGCAGCTCCGGTGCAAACGCCCTCAAATAGACAGAGGACGCCGCGCAGTTCGGGCACGGCGTCAACGGCGTGCACGAGGTGCATTTCGGTCGTGCCCGGATTCGCGAAGCAAACGTCGACGCCGCACGCGGCGAGCGTTCGCAAAAGGCTTTCGGCACCAGTCATGGTTTGAGGGTTCATGTGTTCGTTCCTGTTTCGCAGCTTGACTCGCTGAGTCAATGATCTACACACCGACTGCCCGACTCAAGAGAGTCAGTCTACTTTATTTCCGATCAAAGGTGCATGGTGCCCCTTTGATTCAACCTCCGGTCGGCATGCCTGGTGCCCGAGAGTTGTGATGGCATTTGCACGCCTCTATACCCTCTTTACTGCCCGTGACTCGGAATACTGCTCGTGACTCGGTAAGGTACTGATCTCAATCTCATCGACAAAGGGAGCTGGAAAGCCGGTCATGGACCTCAACCTATCGACCGAAGAGCGTGCCTGTCGCGATGAAGTTCGCGCGTGGCTGAAGGAAAACGTTCCGCTATCGTACGACGGCCCTCGCGGCGAG
>JBDOMX010000666.1:0-12904 GCA_039831615.1 Planctomycetaceae bacterium | reverse complement strand
AGCGCAGCGATGTCGAAGACGCCGCACAGGAACGTGTCGAAGGCCGATTGCTCGACTTACTGGTCCCCTTTGAACCCACACCGTCCGGCGAAGAGGATGATTCCGAGTCACAGCAGGCGCGTCATGAGCGTACTCGTGCAAAGTTTCGTGACATGCTGCGCGACATGAAACTGGAAGACCGCACTGTTGAGTTGTCTGTTGAACAGCGGAACTCCCCTGTCCAGGTTTTTACCAACATGGGCATGGAACAGATGGATATGGACCTGCAGGGAATGCTGGAACGCATGATGCCTCGCCAGCAAAAGGAACGCAGACTCACGGTTGCTGAAGCCAGACAGGTCCTGCACGAACAGGAAATCGAAGGGCTGTTGGACAACGAAGCCATTCAGGAAGAAGCCGTCAAACTGGCAGAAGAATCGGGCATCATCTTCATCGATGAGATCGATAAAATCTGCAGTTCATCAGAAGGCAGCCGGTCGGCGGACGTCAGTCGGCAGGGCGTGCAGCGCGACCTGCTGCCCATCGTCGAAGGCACCACCGTGCAGACTCGCTACGGATCCGTGTCGACAGAAAAGGTCATGTTTATTGCTGCCGGCGCTTTCCATCGGGCTCGACCGGCCGACCTGATGCCGGAGCTGCAGGGGCGGTTTCCCATTCGAGTTGAATTGCAGGATCTCGCGCGGGAAGACCTGATTCGCATCCTGACAGAACCGTCCAGTTCGCTGACGCGGCAATACACGGCAATGCTGGCAACCGACAATGTCACGCTGGATTTCACTGAGGATGGTATCGAAGCCATCGCCGATACGGCTTATTCAGTGAATCAGTCGACCCAAAATATTGGAGCTCGCCGGCTGCAGACCATCATGGAACGCCTGTTGGAAGACGCCAGCTTTTCCGCTCCGGACTGCGGCCCCTTGTCGCTCACCATTGATCGGGAGTTCGTGGAGTCTCGCATGGCCGGGATTCGCGACGACGAAGATCTTAGCAATTTCGTGCTGTAGGGCGCGCGGCGGCTCCATACTGCACCACTGACCTCATCCGCCCGCCATCTCCCGGCGCCTCGAGACGGGGAGCATGGGGATCCGTGCGAGCGGCTCAGCAATCGCTGTCGTCGTGCCGGCCGGCAGTGAGCAGTCACAGGCTGGAAGCACCGAACAACCGCAGCCGATATTCTGATATTGTCCTAAATCCCGGTCAATCTTACGCTTCCGCCACAGCACAGCCTGTATTTCCGCTGACGTTCTGCCTGTTCACTCCCAAAGCGACACGATGCGTTGAAGCTGCTCCAGCGACACATTCTCTGGGAATTGGTGCGTGTATTCGCCATGTTACTGGCCGGACTCACCGTCATGCTGGTCTTTGTTGGCCTGCTGCGCGAGGGATCGGAACGAGGACTTGCGCCGCGTTTCCTGCTGCAGATCATGCCGTTCGTGGTCCCCAGCCTCCTGCCTTTTACCATCCCGGCGACCGTCCTGCTGGCTGTCACCGTCGTCTATGGGAGGATGGCAGGAGACCTTGAAGTAACGGCCGCCAAATCAGCTGGAATTCACCCCGTTCAACTGCTGACTCCGGCATTCCTGCTGGGCGGGGTCCTGACCGTCACGTCGTTCGTATTGACAGATCGCGTGATCCCATGGGCCATCACGAATATGGAAATGGTGGTCACTCAGGCCACCGAAGACATCTTCCTGGATGTCCTGAAGACTCAGAAACACTTCAGCAGTCCCACGGATGGCTATTCTATCCTGGTCGACGACGTCCGTGGCAAGTACCTGATTACGCCCTCCTTCACCTATCGCAATTCACACCACCAGCAGATCACCGTCAAAGCAGAGCTGGCTCGAGTTCAATTCGATGTCAAAGATCGCAAGGCCAAACTGTATTTAAAGAACGCGGTCGCCAGCGTTCCAGGTCGCGACTTTATCGGTCGCTGGGATGAACACACGTTGGAGTTTGATCTCAAGGAGGAACTCGGTGGCAAGAAACCGCGACATCTCACCATCAAAAGCATTCAGGAGCAGCTGGTCACACTGACTGCGGCGGAATCGACCAGTCGGATACAGCACGACCAGGAACTGGCCATGTTGTTCCTGACAGGAGATTTCGAGCAGATCACATCCGGCCAGACCGCACAGTTCCGGTCAGACGGAAACTGGGCCATCTTTGGCTCTCACCGGATGGAGACCGAAATCCACACGAGGTACGCCATGGCCGGCAGCTGCCTGTTTTTCACGCTGCTCGGCGGACCGTTTGCCGTCCTGCAGGCGCGCCGTCAGTTCATCACCAGCTTCATCATGTGCTTCCTGCCCATTCTGCTGGTCTACTACCCCGTCACCTTCCTGATGGCCAACCTTGCCAAGACCGGAACCTTTGCCGCCTGGTGGTCGATGTGGGTTCCCAATGCAATCATCGGCGTGGCGGCGGCCGTAGTGTTGCGACGTGTGATCCGGCATTGAAGCCATCGATCCTCCGCCGAGGAATCCCACATGCTCTGCTGAACCGCGATCTCTTTCCGCGGAGCCAGTTTTGCCCACACCTTGTTCACAGTGATGGCCGCCATCACGCAGGAGACGCACAGCCCGATCACCGCCACCACCATCAGCAGGCCCGGAATCTGACCACTCCGCTGAATATCAGCACGCGATCCCAGATACACCAGCGATGCTGCGATGGCCGGCAATCCCAACACGGTCAGCGCCTGGGCGAACGTAATCAGGTGCACCGTGCTGCCCTCTCTTGTCAATGCAGCGGCAGCGGCGGCGAACCCCACAAGCAGTGCTGCGGCCGTTAAGTGCAGCGGCCACCTGTCCTGCAATCGAGCTCCCTTGCCGAGCGAATCAGAAAGAACGGTTCCGCCAATCAGCGCATTTCCCAGGAATGAACTGAACGCCCCCGCCAGAATGCCGCAGGCAAAGATGATTCTGGCCTTCGGACCGAATGACGGCTCAAGAACGAGGGCGATCTGCCCGATGGACGACAGCTCCGTCTGATCAGGAGACCCATGAAACACCCGCCACGCCGTCAACAACACGACACAGGTGATCAATCCCAGCACTGAGATACTGAGAATCGAATCAACAGTCCCTGCTTTGACATCATCAATCCCCCAGCCTTTTTCTTTGACAAGATAGGCCTGATAGAAAGCGCCTCCGACTGAAAACGTGGTGCCGATGAGACCCAGGATCGGCAGCCAGTCGGTCGGGGTCGAAGCAGCCACGGGGACGAAGCCACGCTCATGGCTAAACACCACCGCAAGATTCGTGACGAAAGCAAGAACCATGATCGCAATCATGATCTTCATTAGCCGCTCGACCGACTTGTAGAGATGCGGCAACAGGTACAAACAGCAGATGATCAGCACGTTGACCGTGGCAAGGACAGCAATGCGATTTCCGATACTCAATTTTCCATCACCAAACAGAGGCTCGATCCCACCGATCACGGCGGCGTTGTTCGATGACTGAAAAATGGCGACCAGCAGAAACAGGATCAGTCCGATGGCCGTCGAAGCCCAGCGGCCCAGTCGTTGAGCCAGTTCGGTACACAGACTGTGCTGACAAACCGCCCCCAGCCGCGCTGAAAGGATCACCATCGCCAGCATCAGTGTGGTAGCGGCGAAAATGATAGGGATTCCGATCAATCCCTGTTGAGCGCCCACTTTGGAACTGGTCAGGATGGAGCCTGGGCCGAGCACCACTGCCGCGACAATGATGGCCGGACCGATGGCAGAGAAGAGTCGTTTCATCGTGATTCCATCCCGACGGCCCGGCGAGGGTTCTCGTCGATCAACTGGCGAATAGAAGGTTCATCAAGTCCAAGATGCTCGGCAAGATTTGACTGAACGCCTGGCATGGTGATCGTCGAGCCGGCAAGATTCACCGATCCCGGCCTGCGGGCCACGCCATCAGCGTCGACTTCGACAACCATCCCGGAAACCTCGTGCTTGCCCGGTCCCAGCGTGGCGGCTGAAATGCAGTCTGTCACCATCACAGAGCGGTCGATGCCGACGAGATCCAGGTAGTTCTTCAGGGCAAAAAAGTTAACGTGCGCTCCATCCGGAATGAAGCAGATCCAGAGATCACTGCGACACGCCAAAATTCGTTGCAGTACGTTGTCGTGCCGAGGCAGTTCCACCGGACAGCCATTGCCAAAGTGGGTCACCATACTCAATCCGGCATCAATGGCCCCCTGAAGTTGCGACAGCGATGGATTGCAGTGTCCTGCCGACACGGTCACACCCTGTTCCACAAGAAACCGCGTGGTGGCGTGCCCTGAATCCTGCTCCGGAGCCAGGGTGAACATCCGAGTCAGTCCGCCGGCAGCATCCAGCAAACGCCTGGCATCATCAGGAGTGGCAGGCACCACGGCTGCGGGCGGGTGGGCTCCAATATAGCCGGGCGCCGGATTGAGGAATGGCCCCTCGATATGAACTCCTGTAATGAGCTGCTGCGCCAGCGAGTTGTCTTCACGCAGTTTTACCAGGTTGCTCAGTTTACTGACAAGCGAGTCGACCGTATCGGTGATCACGGTCGCCAGGATGTTGTCGACTCCATCGCGTTTCAAAGCCTCGCAGGCGGTCTGCAGTTCGTCGTGGGTCAGCGAAGAAGAGCAAAAATCGACACCGGCATAGCCGTTTACCTGAAGGTCAAATGGTCGCATGCTGGGATCGAACTCGCGAAGTCGTCACGTCAGGACAGCTGTCTGCTGAACAACCGGGGCCCCGCACAGGGTGGGCGCCGAGTGTGATTGTTGCAGTGCTGTGGACCAGTCTATTGGATTCGTGCGATCGGTAAAGCAGGTCTGATCTCGCTGTCGTGAGAGCAAGACTGCAGTCGCCAAACAAAGACGAGGATGAAGAGACCGCTGCGGCAGAGTGTGCTGCTGCACTCAGTGAAATAAGCCAGGTAAGCCACAGAGGACACGGAGTGCACAGTAAGACGGTTTTCAGCCGGCCGGATCAAGCAAACACACAAACGCTCGCGTTTGTGTTCCGGCAAACTGATTCATGGACGTAGCAGCCAACTCTGTGATCTCTGTGTCCTCTGTGGCAAAAGATGAACGTGAGAACATCTGCACAGGGCAGTCGAACAGGAGCCTTTCGGAACCACGTGTCGCTCCCATCGACCGCTGCACTCGTTGGAGGCGTTCAGGCAGTGTTGGTGCTGCCGGCGCGGCGGTTCGATTTCACAGCAGGACGTCATGCACAACGTTGCCGGCCACATCAGTCAGTCGAAAATCGCGGCCCTGAAATCGATACGTCAGCTGCTTGTGATCGATCCCCATGAGGTGCAGAATCGTGGCATGCAGATCGTGCATGTGCACACGGTTTTCGGACGCGGCATAGCCCAGTTCATCCGTCGCTCCATACGTCATCCCGGACTTCACTCCGCCGCCTGCCATCCAGATCGTGAATGCCCGCACGTGATGATCCCGACCCAGCAATCCCTTGTTTCTGCGGTCTTCGATCATGGGAGTGCGACCGAATTCGCCGGCAAAAATGACGAGCGTTTCGTCAAGCAGGTCTCGCTGCTTGAGATCCCGAATCAACGCGGCTGCCGCCTGATCGGCCGACAGACACTGCTTGGGAAGCGCATGTACCAGGTCACGCTTTGGTGTGTCACCGTGGTGGTCCCAGTCCAAATCCACCAACTGCACGATCCGCACACCCTGTTCAACCAAACGTCGGGCCAGCAGGCAGTTGTTCGCAAAAGATCGCTGGCCTGGTTTGGTGCCGTACATGTCGTGAATGTGCTGCGGCTCACTGGACAGGTCGGTCAGCTCGGGGACCGACGTCTGCATCCTGTACGCCATTTCGAAAGCGGCAACCCTCGTGGCAATGTGGGGGTCACCGACGATCTCGCTGCGCATGCGATTCAGGTCGTTGATGGTTTCGATCGAGCGGCGTCGCGTGTCGCCGGTCATGCCGTTGGGATTGCGAAGAAACAATACCGGATTGCCGGCACTGCGAAAGGGCACTCCCTGATGGACGCCCGGCAGAAACCCACTCCCGTAAATTCCAGGGCCACCGCGCGGAATGTTGTTGGAAACAAGGACGACAAACGCCGGCAGATTCTCATTCTCACTTCCCAGCCCGTAGCTCAGCCAGGCCCCCAGACTCGGACGTCCCTCGAAGGCCGCCCCACTTGCCAGGAACAACTGACCTCGCGAATGATCGATCGCGTTCGCATCAGAATACATCGACTTAATGAACGTCAGGTCGTCGACGACTTCGGTGAGATGCGGCAACAATTCTGAAACCCACGCGCCCGATTCGCCGTGCTGCTGAAAACTGTAGGGAGATCCCAGCAGAGTTGGCTGCCGTCGTTCTGGTTTAATGTTGGGGAACTGATCGTCTCCCATCACCTCGGAACCAACGGCGCTGCCGTGCATCTCGTTCAGTTTTGGTTTGTAGTCGAACAAATCCAGCTGTGATGGAGCGCCCGCCATAAACAAAAAGATGACCTGCTTTGCTGTTGGCGCAAAATGAGACAGTTTCGCCGTATAAGGACTGGAATTCCTGGAATACTGCGAATCTGCCGCCGCCCCGGTTGTCATGCCATTCAATAAGGCGCCCAGCGCGACCGACCCCATTCCCAGCGATCCGTGCAGCAGGAACTGACGCCGCTGCTCAACAGCAGCCAGGATTTCCGCGGAACTTTTCACCGTTCAGTCTTTCGTGATCGTTTCGTCAAGATTCAGCATTGCATTGGCAACCATCGTCCACGCTGCCCATTCGGTCACATCAAAGATGGTGCCGAGCGTCCCGATATTGTCGCCTCCCACGAGCTGTTTTGCGGCGGACGGGTCCCGCTTCATCCGTTCCTGTTCCTCCCGATAGTACGATACCAGGCGATCTAATTCATGGCTGGTCGGTCGACGGGAGACGCAAAGACGAAAACCGTAGGACACCCGTTCTGAGGTCTCCGGTCCCGCTTCCGACATCAGCCGCCTGCCCAGTGACACGGCTGCTTCAAAAAAAGCGGGATCGTTGAGCGTTGTCAGGGCCTGTAAGGGAGTCGTGCTGCGGGTCCGCCTCGCGCAGGCAACTGTCCGGCTGGGGGCGTCCAGAATCGCAAAGCTGGGGTACATGGCCGAACGCTTGAGGTACGTGTACAGCCCGCGTCGATAACGTGACTCGTCGCGACTGGTTCTCCAGTTGAATTTGCCGAAGAGGCGTTCCTCGGAAATGCCTCGTGGCTGAGGCGGAAAGACACTGGGGCCACCGACCTTATCGTTGAGTGTTCCGGAAGCAGCCAACACGATGTCCCTTACGAACTCGGCATCCACTCGAAATCGCGGTCCGCGAGCCAGCAGACGATTGTCAGGGTCACGGGCCAGCATTCCCGCTGTCATGGTGGATGTCTGCCGATAGGTCGCCGACATGACCATCAATTTAAGCAGTCGTTTGATACTCCACCCATTCTGTTTGAATTCCGTCGCCAGCCAGTCAAGCAGCTCCGGGTGCGAAGGGACTTCGCAGCGCGTCCCCAGATCTTCGCTGGTGCGGACGAGCCCCACCCCGAAGATGGCCTCCCAAAAACGGTTCGCCGTCACGCGCGCCGTCAGTGGGTTGGCCGGATCGACAAGCCAGCACGCCAGTCCGAGACGGTCCTGCGCTGCGCATGCCGGCGGATGGAAGGAGGCAGGAACACCCGGCTGGACCTGCTCACCGTCGTTCAAGTAACCTCCGCGAATTTTTAGATGAGAAATATTGGGTTGCTCGGATTCCTCTAAAATCAGCGTTGATGACTTAAAGCCGTCGATCGGCGAGCGAGCCTCAAACCGTGCCTCGATTTGTTTACCGTCCTTCACTTCCTGGATCGAATTGTTAAACATCGCGTACAGCTGAAAATACTCTTTTTGTGTGACAGGATCAAATTTATGATCGTGGCACTGTGCGCATCCGATGCTCAAACCGAGCCAGACGGTGCCCACCGTGTTGACCCGGTCGACCATCACTTCAAAACGCTGTTGTGCGGCGTCCGCCTGCACGGCTGAACTGCGAACAAAGCCCGTCGCCACTTTCTGCTGCGAAGTCGAACCTGGCAGCAGGTCGCCAGCGAGTTGCTCGACGGTAAACACATCGAATGGTTTGTCGGTGTTGAACGCATGGATGACCCAGTCGCGGTATAACCAGATCTGGCGGGGAGCGTCGTATCCAAAACCGTTGGTGTCTGCATAGCGCGCCAGATCCAGCCAACGCACGGCCCACCGTTCTCCATAGCGCGGCGACAGCAGCAGACGATCGACGACTTTTTCATAGGCGTCGTCTGAGCGGTCGTCGAGGAAGCGGTCCACTTCATCCACACTCGGCGGCAGCCCGGTCAGATCGAGCGAAAGACGTCGGATCAGCGTCGTTCTTGCGGCTGCGGGTGACGGAGCCAGCCCCTCACGGTCCAAACGTTCCAGCACGAAATGATCGATCGGGTTCCGGGGCCAGTTGCAGTCACTCGCTTCCGGCAGCGGCGGTTGTCGCGGCAGGACGAATGCCCAGTGCCGCGATTCTGCCGGGGAGACTGCTCCGCGTTCGATCCAGGTCTGCAGAATTGAGATATCGTCCGGTGTCAGCGGTGCACGCCCGGCCGGCATTCGCAGATCCTCATCGTGACTGGTCACCCGCTCCATCAGCGAACTTGTTTCCGCATCGCCCGGGACAATGGGTTTCTGCCCGGACTCAGCCTCGCGATAGAGCGATTCCATGTCGTCGAATCGGATGCTGGCCAGTTGTTCGTCCGGACCGTGACACTCGTAGCAATATTCGACAAAAATCGGACGGACGTCGCGGGTGAAGTCGACGGCGTTCTCGGCAACGTGATCAGCGAATTCGACTGGTTCGCCGGCCAGACCGCTTGATTTCGCGACAGGTTCGGGGCCGGATCGGTTCGACTCGATCGTCGACCAGCAGGGGCGGCAGGCCGTCTCGAGATCGAGTTCCTCAGACGAGGGCGGACTCTCAGGAGAATTCCCGACCGAAGAGCTCCGCCGTTGTTCAACGAGACCCAGGATTCCCCAATAGTAGTCGGCTGCCGAAACAAGCAACAATACCGCCATGAGGCCCACACCGACGCGAATTGTGCTGACAAGCCGTTTCACAGCCAACGAATCTCACAGTGTCGTCAAGCGACCTTCAACCGGGAGTCGCCACGTCACGCTGAATGAACACTCCGATTCCTGTCATCGACCGTGCGCATGTCGCCCCAGCCAATACGAATGGTGATGCGTGAGTGTGGAAAAACCCTAAGTCGAGACGGTCCCGTGCATTGTACCACGTCGATGCCGAACCCGGTACCAAAATCCGCCGTGGCCGTCTCGGATGACTGCATCCGTAAGCTGGAGTGGCGAACCGGCAGGCGGCCAGTCTTTGCCGAGGGGACGGAGGTTGATCGAAGCAGGTTCGCGATTCGTCACCGTCGCCTGGGACATGGCCGTCTGCGAAAACGACACGACCGGCGAGAACAGCCACCGAGACCTGACGCGCGTCATGCAGCATCATCTGTTGCCGGGTCTGGATCAGGGACTGCCGGCACTGCTTGATGACATGTCAGAAAGTGGCCTGCTGGACGAAACGCTCGTCTTCGTCTCAGGTGAAATGGGATGAACACCGAGGTCCTGAACCGTGGCTCGAACGCGGGACGCGATCACTGGTCGCATTGTTTTCCCTGTCTTTTTGCTAGCGCCGGGACGACGGGCGGAACTGTGAACGGTCGGTCCGACCCACACGCCGCCTGGCCTGTGACCGATCCGGTCTCTCCCGCAGAACTGGCCGCCACCATCTCTACGTCGCTGGGTATTTCACCCGAACTGCGCATTCCCAGCGATGTTGGTCAACCGGCTCCGCTGGTTGACGGAGGACAACCGTTAAATGCCCTGTTCACATGACCCCGGATTGCTGCAGGCAGAACAGTTGAATGTCCCGTTTTTGAGCGATGTGGGGTCTGATCAATCGACCAGCCAGTGCCGATAGAGTTGCTGCACAGGGGCGGGCAGTCGGAGAAATGCGTCGTGCTGAATTGAGGGAACCTGGTTTTCAGATTTGCCGGATTCGCCGCACATCCGTTTTCGTTCGTCCGATTCGGGCCGCAGAACTTCCAGGTTCAGCCACCACGGAGCGTAACGAACAGCCAACGCCACGCGCGGCTCCGCCGACTGATTAGGTGCAGTGGCGTGCCAAAGACGGCTATCCATGACGAGCACGCTCCCGGCTGGTCCGGTCACATTCATTTCGGTCAGCAGAGGCTGCATGGGGTCCGGACCGCCGGCAGCCGTCGGATTTGTCGGCGCACGGTGACTTCCCGGAACCACGAGCGTTCCGCCGTTGTCTGCACAAAATGGTGACAGCATCCACAACGTTGTGATGTGCATGATGACATCGGGATAGGGGACCGGAATATTCCCGGCGTTCTTTTGGTTAAAAGGCCAGTCCGCGTGCCACTCTCCTCGCCGATTGCCGGGCTCATTTATAATCGCTGAGGTGAATGAAATGCGGACATGCGGCCCTAGCATTGTCTCCAGCAGAGTGATGAGTCTGGCATGAGTGAGATACTCGGCGAAACTTTGATTGTGGTTGATCACACTGGGGATGAAGCCGACATTCGTCGGTGCGCCGGGATACTTCTCACGGTGAACTGTAAGAGCCACGCTGTCACGGATGGCCTCGCATTCACTCGCCGGAATCACATGTGGCAGCATGCAAAATCCGCTGATCTGCAGGTGCAGGAGGTGTTGTTTGAGTTCTGCGTCCATTGGTCTTCAGTCCGTGGTGAGTGTCTTCTGCGGCTCATTCCTGCGGTCCAGCAGACTCCATCCACAGCCAGCAACAGCGCCTGCCGTCAGCGACACTGGAAAGATCCACTGAAAACTGATTGTCGGCAATCCTGTCAGCAGATCCCAATAGGCGATCAGCAACGAAACGACGAATCCCACCAGAGCACCCACAATCGCTCCGCCTTGACTCGCAAACGGAATAAACAACGCGAACAGAAACAACAGGAACAGGGGAGTAATCAACAATCCAAAGGTGCGTTTGGTCTGCTCCAGAAAATTTCCCGGGACATGCTCAATCACAAATGAACTCAGCAGCAGCACCACCAGACCGATCGTCAGCGCCAGCCAGCGCGCCAGGCGAATCCGGGATCGCTCATCCAGTCCTGTGGCACGGAAGCGGTCGATCAGATCAGTGGTGACAACCGCTGTGATCGAGTTGATTCCCGAATCGACACTCGACATTGCCGCTGCAAATAATCCGCACATCACTAATCCCGTGAGCCCGACAGGAAGGTCGTTCGAAATGAAGTAAGGAAACAGTTCGTCACCGTTTGCGGCAATTGTTTTTCCAGCAGGCAATCGAGATGCGTCGGTCTGATAGTAGAACAGGAGCGCAAACCCGAGCAGCATCAGCATCACTGTGACGGCACCGCCTGCGAGGGAATTGACCAGGAAGGATCGCCGCGCGGCGTCAGCATCTTTGGTCGCCATGAATCGTTGTATCGCAGTTTGATCGGCACCCGCTGTGCATACCCACCACAAAACGCCATGCACAATCGAGCCCACCACAGTCACTCGTACCGTCGGATCGAAAGTAAACCACGGCTGCTCATCCCACGACCTATTCCATGAAGTTGGCAGCCAGCCGATGCCGCCCGCATCATAGGTCACAATTCCTATGACGCACCACGCTCCACAAAACAGCAGGAGGAACTGGATTGCGTCAGTCACCACCACCGCTCGCAATCCACCCATCGAAGCATAGCTGATCGCGATGCTGCCGGTTGCCAGTGTCACCACCGGCAACCACGATTCGCGCAGATCGAGCATCACCAGAATGGCTTTGGACGCAAAGAAAATCAGTGTGGACATCCACATCAGACGAAGCAGGACAAACATGACGGCACCAGTGGTCCGCGCGGCCGGACCCAGTTGTGATTCGAGGAGTGCGTAAGCACTGGTCGATCGATGCTGCATATACACCGGAGCCATGAGGTACCCGACGATGTAGTAATAGATCGGGATGGCCAACAGTCCCGTCAACGACACGATGGGACCGTGGTTGAGGACTTCTCCTGGGGTCGCCAAATAGGAGATCGTACTGAACAGCGTCGCGAACATTGACACGCCGATCAGGACAGGATTCATCCTCCCGCCGCCCGTGAAGTACTCATTCGCATTCTTCTGGTGTCGTCCGCAGTACCATCCGAGTGCAATCATCGCCGCGGCGTACAGGGCAAGAATGCCAATGTCGATCCAGTGCAAACCATGACCCATGATGAAACAACGTTCCGATGATGCTCAAATTCAGGAGGCTGGTCGCGGCAGTTGTTTTGGTGCTGCCGTGTGGTCAAATCATCTCAGCATAGAATTCAAACTCGGTGGCGACTTCCTGTGAATTGAACTCCACGACGACACTTTCTATTTCCACATCCGCTGCTGGAGCAGCAACGGCCGTCAGCAGTAAAGCAGCGCGTTCCGGCTCGGTGGATCCGCACCAGCCGATCGCCATCAGGCTGATTGGATTCAACGGTACGGGAATAAAAGGGGTCCGACAAGTCGCGTGGCACGCTGGTGCGAGGGCCGTCGCGTGGTGGGACATCGACGATGCGGTGCCGGCTCGCCGGACGTGACGGTCAGTAAAATCGTAACCGTTCACGGTTCTGAAACTGGTAGTGCGATGGATTGGTCGATTTTGTAGTGTTTGTGGATGACGAGCAAGGATGACACCATTGCAGAACTGCGGAGGCTTGTTGAGAAACAGTCTAAGCAGATTGAGGCTCAGGGGCAACGGATCGAGGCACTGACCAATGAGGTCGAGCAGCTCAAGCTTCAGCTGGCGAAGGCTGCAAAGGACTCGTCCAATTCGTCGAAGCCTCCATCGAGTGACTTCATGAATTCGACAAAACAGAAGAAG
>JBDOMX010000435.1:0-12919 GCA_039831615.1 Planctomycetaceae bacterium | reverse complement strand
AACGACGGAAGAACCAACGACGGAAGAACCAACGACGGAAGAACCAACGACGGAAGAACCAACGACGGAAGAACCAACGACGGAAGAACCAACGACGGAAGAACCAACAACGGACGAGCCAGCAACGGAAGAACGCACTACGGATGGGGCGGGCCGTCAGTTCGACCGTTAGCGGAGCACCCCACCGGGGTCTCACTCGCAAATCTGAGTGGGCTGTGGCCGTTTATGATTCGCTCATCACTGGTTCGATGTTTCCCATGGCATCAAAAATCTCGCTGACGCCGGGCTTGAAAACATCGCCGACCAGAATGTCGACCAGATTTGAGTGATACTGTGGATGCTCTTTGAGGAAGGCGCCGAAGCTGAAATCTGCCGCATAGAATGCATACACCAGTTTGCGGAAGTTTTCGATCCCCTGTTTGTACAGAGGCTGCCATTGCCCCAGGCGAGCGCCTGAGGTGTCTCCTCGTTCGAGTGCTTCGTGGATCGAATCCGCCGCGAACTCGCCCCCCTTCAATGCGAGAAACACTCCGCTCGAATACACAGGATCGATGAATCCGAATGCATCGCCAACGAGCAGCCAGCCTGGTCCCGCTCCGGTTCCGGCGTAGTAGGAAAAATCGCGTGTGGTCAGGAAGTCTCCACATTGAGTTGCGTGTTCAAGGCGCTCCTGCATAACCGGGCAACGGTTCAATTCGCGGGCAAACACTTCCGCGGGACTGCCCGCATCCCTGCCAAACAGGTACGGCATGTCGCCGGTGCAGCCGATGCTGACCACATCGTCCGGAAGCGGAATGTACCAAAACCACGATTTCTTGGCCTCGGTCTGCATGATTAATGTTGCGCCTTCGTCACGCCCGGTGTCTCGTTGCGCTCCGCGAAAGTAGCCCCAGATCGTTCCTTTGCGCAGGTGGGGGTCCCTGACCCGATCATTGCGCCGCGTACTCAAAAATGCCGACTGCCCGGTCGCATCGACAATCACGGATGCCGAAATCGTGGTCTCTTTTTTTTCGCCGCTTTCATTCTTCAATTGAGCACGGACGCCTGTTGCTCTTTCGCCATCGAACACGATGTCCGTGACGTGAGCGGATGTGTGCACCACAGCGCCCAGCTCCCGCGACCGATCCAGAATCATTCGATCAAACGTGCTGCGAATGACCTGCCAGGTCACACTGCTTTCATGCGGATTGTGCACGTCGAAATAGAACGGAGCCGACTCCTTATGCCCGTCACTGACAAACTGCACGCTGTACTTCCGGGGAAATGCAGACTTTTGCAGTTGCTGCAGTAATCCCAACCGGCGCAGCGTCCACCAGGTTTCCGGAATCAGCGATTCGCCCACGTGGAAGCGAGGCACAGCGGAGCGTTCCAGCAGCAGCACTCGATGACCATGCTCTGCCACGAGTGCGGCTGTCGTTGCTCCGGCAGGGCCTCCGCCAACAACGACCACATCCCAGTGCCCATCGACCGACGGCAGATAGTCGACTGTGGTTTCGACGGTCACGTGGTTCATTGCTTTTTCGATCTGTCTCGTCTCGCTGAAGGTTGCCGAATCTCTCGGAAATTGCCGAACATCCCGGGCGTGCTGGCAAGGCCGACACAGCCGGACGCTGTCAGGACAGTGGGGATGACACTTCAAACAGATCCACTGCCGGCTGACCATCGCAAAAGATGGTTGCCATTCGACCGTAGGTCGTCTCTCCCTCATTCATCTCGAGATAGTGAGCCAGCCCGGGACCGGCGGTCAATTCGATAATCGCTCCCAGATCGATGTGTCGCAGCACGTTGTGCTGGATGAGAACCCGGCCGAGTGGAATCTGCTGAGATTCAATCTCCTGCCGGACCGAATCTGTCACGAAACCAAAGTTAAACTGCACGATTCCAAATTGGACGACCTCTTGAGTGACGTCGTTGCGAAGCAAAATCTTACGACAGTAGAGATCGTCTTCGTACCGCGATTCGATGACCTCCACTTCCACCTGACAGTCATGGTAAGATTCCATGGTCACCGTCATATGATGCTCATGCACGAGCAGCCGGTGATAAGGTTCCGGAGTGGCTTCTCGAGCCACGTGACGCGCGTCATGATAAAGCGGGCTGTATTCGGATTCAGGAAACAGCGATACGAGCTGTTCGAGTTCAATGAGTGGATTCACGTTGGAAATGACCAGTCACGATTGGCGATGAACAAATTAAGTGTAACGGATGGCGCGGTGTTCTTCTTCGAAGTATTCCGGCAGCAGACTGTCAACCTGCAGCAGCCCTTTGCGGGTCAGTTCCACTCGGTCGCCATCGACTGTGAGATATCCGGCCGCACTTTGATTGTCGAAAGCCTGATGAAACTCTTTCAGGATATTGACACCAAATTTCTTTGCGAAGGGGCCCGCCTCAATGTGGCCTTCTTTCATTTGAAGCACCATTTCACGGATCAGCAATTGCCGAGCGGACGGCTGGAGGGCGCGATTCAGCGGAAGCCGTCCCTCGCTGACCGCCCCCATGTAGTCTTCGATTGCATCCAGGTTTTGATAGTGGACACCCTGAAAATGGCCAAAGGATGACACGCCGGTGGCGATGAGATCGCAACCACGCCACACGTTGTCTCGATAGACAAACTGATCTGACTGCGGATTCAGCACCATTTCATTTCCGCTGGAAATGGAATATCCAGCTTCCATCAGTCGATCCATGGCTTCACTGACCCATTGCCGCTTTTTGGCCCAGTCTGCAACCGGCGACGGTGCCCCCTGATCCCGCATTTCTTTGGAATATACGGTGTTGAATGGCAGCTCCATTTGATAGATCGTGATGTTGTCGGGCCGTAGTTCGGCAGCCTTGGTGACGCAGCGTTCCCAGTTTTCGTCGGTTTCTCCTACCATGCCGGCGATGAGGTCGATGTTGACCTGTGCAAACCCGACCTGCTGAATCCAGTCCCAGGCCCTGAAGACCTCAGGGGACAAATGAGCCCTGCCGTTCTCTTCGAGGATTTGGTCGTCGAAGTTCTCCACTCCCAACGACACGCGCGTCACGCCGATATCACGGAGTGTTTCCAGTTTTTCGAGACTCAACGTGCCAGGTTCACATTCAAACGTGACTTCGCTGGCACTGTTCCAGGACACGTGTTCTGACATGCGGTCCCGCAGTGATCGCAACTGGCGTGCGCTGAGATACGACGGTGTTCCGCCACCGAAATACACGAACAGCAGTTCTCGACCTGTCACCCCCGCACAATGACTGACGAGTTCAATTTCCCGAATGAGGCTCTGTACGTATTCTTCAATCGCCTTCGCATTTTGATTGGTGTAGACGCGAAAATAACAAAACTTACAACGCTTGCGACAGAACGGAATATGAATGTACAGACCCAGGGGACTCGGCGCCGCCGGTGGAGCATTCAACGCCTGCTCCAGTTTCGGAACATGCGACTGGTCCCACAGCGAGAATGGCGGATAATTCGAGATGAAATAGCTGCCGAGCTCAGTGGTCGACGATGTATCAGTGGTCATGGAAGGTTGCCATGAAATGGATTCACGAAAGAAACTCTCGGCCTGAATTGAGCACGAAGCGGGCTGCGTCGTCGGGATTCTACTCAAAACACAACAGTCGCCCATTGCTGGCATCTTCACCAATCACCATGCACTCTTCGCCAATGGCCATCCCGCCACTGATCGGATGGCCAGCGTGATACTTCCAGACTTCCTCCCCGGAATCCAGCGAAAGCCCATAAATATTGCCGTCGCCCGACCCGAAGAACACACGCTGATCCACCACGGCAGCCGAGCACTCGATCCTCGCCTGCGTCGGAAACGTCCAGCGAGGTTTGCCGGACTTGCGGTCGATGGCGTGCATGATTTTGTCGTGCGAACCGACAAGAATCAAATCGTCAGTGGCAACCGCTGATGCATGAATCGACAACTGCCGGCGTCCTTCGTAGCGCCACTGTACATCGCCCGTCTTCCAGTTCAGTGCGGTGACGACGCCTCCATGGGATCCCACGTACAGGGACTCATTCACGATGGCGGGCGACGCGATCAGATAGTCATTCATCTCGACAGCCAACGTCTCCCTGCCGTCCCGGATGTCAATGACACGCAACTTCGAGTCGCAGCCGGACACAAACGTAAAATGATCCACAATCGCAGGCGAGCAGTTGATGCGATCCTGCGTCGCAAACTTCCAGATTTCCTCTCCGTCAAGCGACAGGCAGTACAGGAAGGAATCGTGGGACGCCAGGATTAGTCGATCGTTCCAAAATGCCACGCCCCCCGCGATTTCAGCACCCGTCTCAAACGGCGCCGACCAGCGAGGCTTGCCTGTTTCAGCGTCGACAGCATGCAGAAAACCGTCCTCGTCACCCGCAAACACTGCGCCGGCGGCGATCAGCGGTGCGGCTTTGAACCCGGGGGCAAACTCTTTTTCGTCCTTACTTTCAATGGAACGGTACTTCCAGACGACCTTTCCGGTCCTGCGGTCCAGACAATATAGATAACCCTCCAGCGCCGGGGCATAGACAAAGTTGCCGGCGATTGCACATGTGCCTACCCAACCGTCTTTGGATGGTAGCTCCCACAACAGTTTGGGTTGCTCTGCCAGTGTGGTTGATGCGATGCCGCGTTGATCAGGTGTCCCTCGAAACGACAGCCACCCACCGGGAGACTGGTTCAGTTTGTCATTACTCGACACCATTCCCGGCAGTGCGAGCGCCGCTGCCGTCGCGCCCATTGCCTGTAGAGCCATGCGACGACTGAATCGAGCCGTCTTCGAAATGTCCTGGCGGTTTTCGGGTCGCGAGGGCAAAGGAGGATGGGCTCTCGAACTTCCGCCACGGCCACGAATCAGTGTACTGCGGTGTAGAGGCATGACAGGGTCCCGTTTACTCAGATGGTGGTTCAACCGACATGTTTGACGGCCGCAGTCCGCGTCGCCATCGCATTTCTGTAAACATGCTGAAAATCGACTGCTTTCATCTTTCGAGGATTGAACGTGCCGGTCCACTGCTGAGACGCTTCTTCAGCCAGAGTTTCCATGTTTTTGTTGAGTTCTGCCTCTTCCGCCAGTTCCGTGAGGCATGTCGGCATGTCGGCGATGCTCAACAGGTCCGTGAATCGGTTGGCCAGTGCTTCAGACGCCCGCTCAGGTGAGTCCGTCGTTTCGGACCATCCGGCCGCGACCGCCAGGTCATGATACAATTCGGCAACGGTCGGTGTATTCCAGCGAATCACATTTGGCAACAACAGCCCGACCGCACGTCCATGCACGGTTCCGAAGTGTGCCGTGAGCGGATTGGCCAGTGCGTGGGCTGCTCCCAGCATACTGTTCTCGATCGCAGATCCGGCGAAGTAGGCTCCGAGCTGCATGCGACCTCGAGCTTCCAGATTGTCGGGTTGCTCCATGACTTCGGGAAATGCGCCCGATAACAGGACCCAGGCCTGCCTGGCAAACATCTGAGAAATCGGATTGCGGTTTCGGGTGACGAAACTTTCAATCGCATGCGTCATGGCATCAATCCCGGTCACTGTGGCGACCGCATGAGGCATGGTGACGGTGAGTTCCGGATCCAGTATGGCGGCTCGACAGGCGGCTTTGGAATCTCCGCATGGCATTTTCATGTGAGTGAGTGGATCGGCGATCACCGCAAACGACTGAGCTTCACTCCCGGTTCCGGCGGTGGTTGGTACAGCGACCATCGGCAGCATCGGCGAACCTGCTTTTCCAACACCTCGATAGTCCTGCATCTGCCCACCATTGGTGAGCAGGAAATTGGCACCCTTGCCGCAGTCAATGCTGCTGCCCCCTCCGAGACCAATGATGAAGTCCACGTCGTGTGGTTTGGCAAACTCAACGCAACGTTCCACATCTTCCGTGGTGGGATTCGCGGTGACACTGTCAAAAACGAATACCTGAGCCCCGGCGGCTCGCAGCATTCGTGCGGCGCGGTCACAGTGACCGGCTTCTTTCAGCCCGGCGTCGGTCACGAGCAGCAGACGCGACCCGCCCAATTCCTGGACAAGATCGCTGAGTCGCGCAAAGGAACCCTGTCCGAAGATCAATCGGGTCCGGGGCTGATATTGAAAGGAGGATGACCCTGGTTCGGATGCCGTCATTTGGCCGCTGGATCTTACACGTGCTGGGACTGGATTGGCGGGCAGGACAACGGCCGGCAATGCAGGATGTGAATGGAAACTGGAGGGTCCGCAGAATACCGTGTCGCCACGCTGTTGAAAACCCTCCAGAACTCCTCATCCGCCTGCACTTGCAGCGGAATCTGTCAGCCCATACCTTCTTCCCAAACGGTGACATCCGACCACCAAGGCCGGTTTGGCTGTTCGACAGCAATTTCAATCGTGTGTTCGCGTGACGTCGCCGGAACCAGGCAGATGACTGCTCAAATGAGTCGGGCGCCGGAACTGGAACGCGAGACTCGCTCTCAGGATGGGAATCACTTGTGATGCCACAACGTAATTCGTGGGCGCTCCTCGCCATTCTACTCGCAGTGCTGGTCACCGCCGGCTGTGGATCAAAGAACCCGGACAATACGTCGGAGTTGTCAAACGGCGGGTGGAGCAACGTGGGAGAAAAGCTCGCTCGATTTCCCATGGCCAGTGATGGCCCGAAATCGCTCGATCCAATTCGCGGTTCGACCGTTTACGAAAACCGCTGTGCATGTCCGGTGATGGAGACGTTGTTCCAGTACAAGTACCTGATCAGACCGTTTGAACTGGAACCGTTGCTGCTGCAGGACATGCCGACAGTCAGCGACGACGGGCTTAACTACACCTTTCGCCTGAAGAAGGGCGTTCACTTTCATGATGACCCGTGCTTTCCGGATGGCAAGGGGCGTGAGATGGTCGCTGCGGATGTCCTCTATTCCTGGAAGCGGACCGCGGATGAATCAGAGTCGAAGGTGTCCTGGTTGTTCGAAGACACGATTCTGGGTTTCAACGAATATCGAGAGTCTCAGAAAGATGCGGAAAAATTTGATCTCGACGCCGACTTGCAGGGCCTCAGAATTGTCAACGATCACGAATTCACGGTGACGCTGGCAAAGCCTGCCTCACGGTTCCTCTGGACGCTGGCCATGTTTCAGACCAGCGTGATCCCACGGGAAGCCGTGGACATGTATGGATCAAGATTTGGGCTGCATCCGGTCGGTACCGGACCATTCATTCTGAAAGAAGTGGACTGGCGGAAAGGCCAAAGCATTACCTTCCGCAAAAATCCGAATTACCACGAATGCTACTATCCCGACGAGCATATGCCGGAAGATGAGGCCGAAGGGTTTCACAAAGCGGCCGGTCAGAGACTGCCGCTGCTGGACGCGGTTGAAATCACGTTTGAGCCCAAAAGTGAGCCGATGTGGCTGAATTTCAAGAATGGCAAATACGACTTCATCACTGTGCCGGCCGAAAACTTCGATGAAGCGTTCAATCGTCGCACGAAGAAGCTGCGGCGACAAATCAAGGTCGACGGCATTCGCGGCTATCCGGTACCGCTGCTTGATTTCATCTTCAAGGGTTTCAACATGGAAGACCCGGTGTTGGGTGGTTACACCGATGAAAAGAAAAAACTGCGGCAGGCCCTCTGCCTGGCGATGGATTGGGATGAAGTCAACGAAGCATTCTACAACGGTCTCAACATCGTCTACGACGGGCCGATTCCACCGGGATTGAAAGGCTACCCGGACGACGGCCAGGCGGCGATCTCATACCGAGGGCTCAACCTGGACCGGGCAAAGGAACTGCTGGCAGAAGCCGGGTATCCCGATGGTGAGGGGCTCGCGGCGCTCGACTACTACACGGGACGTGGCGCGAACTCACAGCCTCAGACTGAAATGCTCCAGCAACACCTGTCCCGCATCAATGTGAAGCTCAACGTCCATCTTGTCGATTTTTCAACGTTGATTCAGGCGGTCGACAACAAGAAGGCTCAGTTCTTCTCCTTTGCGTGGGGGTCCGATTATCCCGACGCGGAGAACAATCTGGCTTTGTTCTACGGCCCCAATGAAGCTCCCAAACCAAATCACTTCAACTACAAGAATGCTGAATACGACGAATTGTATCAACAGGTTTTCTCCATGCAGTCTTCGGAGGAACGGACCGTCATCATGGAACGAATGCGGGATATGGTGCTGGAAGACTGCCCTTATGCCGGTTCCATGGCCAGAACGCGTTTTTACCTGGTGCGACCACGACTGAAGAATTTTAAGCCGATTGAGACGTTTGAAAACTGGTTCAAATACGTCGACGTCGATCCCGCGGCAAACTGATCCGGCGATCACTGTCCCTACAGCGTATTACGCTGACTTGTGGCCGCGAGGAGCGTGGAAGAGCCGGAAATTCTGCACTCCCACGAGCCAGTACCAGCTACGAAAAAAGAAAACCGCTCTAAGCAAGGTTGATCTTCCGTGTGGGCGTATTTGCTGCGGCGACTGCTGTACAACATTCCGGTCTTTATCGGCATCCTGCTGCTCGTGATGTTGGCGCTGCGTGTCCGCGATCCGGTGTATGCCTACCTTGGCAAGAACGTGAACGAATCCACGATTGACGCCAAGCGGGAGGAATTTGGCTTGACGCGTCCATTCATGCTGGCGGCGCCCGCAGACAGCCAGTTCGGCAGCTTTGTGATCCAGGTCTTTACGCTCGATTTTTCTGAAGACAGCTGGGACCATCCCGGCGAAACCGTCGGTGAAATCATGGGCCGCTGCATTGGCCCCAGTCTGGCGCTGTCGATTCCGGCACTTGTTCTCACCACGGTCATCTCGGTGACCATCTCGCTGTTCGCCGCGTGGTTTCGGGGTCGGGCCATTGATCAGTTGCTCGTCATTGCGGCCGTCATCGGAATGAGCGTCAGTTTTCTGGTGTACATCATCTTTGGCCAGTACTGGGGAGCCTATCTGCTTCCGGATATCACCGGGCATGAGGCGTTCGCGATCAACGGCTATGTCCGGCCGTCAGAAACGACGTGGTGGGAGTATCTCACCTGGTACTGGCCCCATCATTGTTTGCTTCCCGTGATGATCAGCGTGATTGTTGCCATGGGATACGACACGCGATTCTATCGCGCCGTGATGGTCGAAGAGTCGGGCCGGGACTACATCACGACCGCTCGCGCCAAGGGGGCCTCACAGTTTCGTGTGATGTTCGTGCACATGCTGAAAAACGCGATGATTCCTATCATCACACGAGTGGTCATCACGATCCCGTTTTTGATCATGGGATCGTTCCTGCTGGAAACCTATTTTACGATCCCGGGGATGGGACGTGAATTGATTCTTGCCGTCGAACATGCGGATTTTCCCGTCGTGCAGGCATTCACGGCGGTGTTGGCGGGGATCTATATTCTGGCGAATCTGCTGACGGACGCGCTGTACGCTCTGGTTGACCCACGGGTGCGTCTGTCATGAGTAACGAGTCACAATCACGCAGCCTGCGCAAGTTCCTGAGACATCGGCCGGCAATCCTGTCGCTGGGTATCATCCTCCTGTATGTGGCGACCGCCTGCGCACTGATCTTCTCCAGTGTGATTTCCATGGAAGACACACTGGAACCAATCGGGGCGTTCAACGTGCCTGGTTTCAGCCGCAAAAGTACGCCGGAGAAACGGCTGCGTGAAGTCGAACTCCAAATCAGAAATATTGAAACTGCACTGCGCCGCGGTGATCCTGCAGAACAACTGAAGAACGTGCGTTCCGGATCGCTGGTGCTCGTGTCCGGCGACCCCGCGGAGCTGCAGGCGGCTGTTGGGGAGGCGACGGTCATCATCGATCGGCTGTACGAGTACGACGATCTTGATCAGATTGTGGAAGACAACGGGTCGGACGCGTCGGTGGTTCTCAATGAGCTGAAAGCCCTGGAAACTGTCGCCAGACGACTGTTTACGGTCGCCGAAGGTCGGACCGAGTTCGGTCGCAGGTTTCGGTTGCTGCTGGGTACGGACAAACAGGGACGGTCGATTCTGTTGCGCGCCATCTGGTCCGTTCGAGTCGCCATGCTTGTCGGATTTGTAACCGGCACGGTGTCGGTGGTCTTCGGTACCCTGTTAGGGCTGCTGGCAGGCTATTTTGGAGGATGGATCGACCATGTTGTCAACTGGCTCTATTCCACATTTGCCTCCATCCCCAACATCGTGCTGCTGATCGTTCTGTCATTTGCCTTCAGCGGTGGAGAGTTCGATGACATGCTCAACCGATGGACCGGCGGTCTGGTGAGAACACTGATTGGCGTTCCCGTTCAGGAAACGTTGATCCCCGTGTTCATCGCATTCTGTGCGACGTACTGGATCGGCCCCTGCCGTGTGATTCGCGGCGAAGCCCTCAAATTGCGCGAATTGGAATACGTGCAGGCGGCGCAGGTTCTGGGATACGGACGAATGCGAATTCTTTTGCGCCACATGCTTCCCAACGTGGCTCATCTTATGCTCATTAATTTTTCGCTGCTGTTCATCGGAGCCATCAAGTCGGAAGTGATCCTGAGCTTTCTGGGGCTGGGGGTGAAGAAAGGCCCCAGTTGGGGAATCATGATCAGCCAGTCGGGACAGGAAGTGATCAACGGCTTTTACTGGCAGATCGGGGCTGCCACGGTCTTTATGTTCGGACTCGTCCTTGCATTTAACGTTCTTTCAGATGCCCTCCAGGACATCTTCGACCCCAGACACGTGGGTTAACGCAGGCCGATGACAGAACTCTCTCAACCAGGATCAAACAACATCGATTCCGTGCGATCGAACGACGCAGATGTCGCGCTGTCGGTGCGCGGTCTGAGCACCAGCTTCCGGACCGGACAGGGTCTGGTCACGGCCGTCAGTCATGTGTCATTTGATCTGATGCGTGGCGAAGCACTGGGGATCGTGGGTGAATCCGGTTGCGGCAAGTCTGTCACTGCCCGCTCCATCATGAGACTGCTGCCTGATCACGTCACACGCTATGGATCCGACAGTCGAATTGAATTCAACGGCGACAACCTGCTCGATTACACCGAACGGCAAATGCGCGATGTTCGTGGCGATCAGATCGGCATGATTTTTCAGGAACCGATGACGGCGCTGAACCCGGTCTTTACAATCGGTTCACAAATCGACGAAGCACTCGTCTATCACACCACTCTGAATAAAGCTCAACGCCGAGCCCGAGTGCTTGAACTCCTGGATCTGGTGGAAATCCCCAACCCGGATCGACGTTACAGCGAGTATCCTCATCAGCTCTCCGGTGGGATGCGGCAGCGGATTGTGATCGCGATGGCACTGGCCTGTGAGCCCGAAATTCTGATCGCCGACGAGCCCACGACCGCGCTGGACGTGACCATTCAGTCTCAAATTCTGCGGTTGATGAACGACCTCCGAAAGAAATCGGGGACCGCTATTCTGCTCATCACACACGATCTTGGCGTCGTCGCTCAGATGTGCGACCGCGTCGTTGTCATGTATGCCGGTCAGATCGTCGAGACCGCAGGTGTTGATGATTTATTTCACGACCCGGCACACCCGTACAGCAAAGCATTGCTGGAATCGATCCCGCACTCCGGGACCCGCCAGGCAGGCCAGCGTCTGACGACGATCCCCGGCATGGTGCCTGGATTGCACGAGATGCCGGAGGCCTGTCGATTTGCCGGACGTTGCAGTCTAAGGCAGTCACGATGTGACAGCGAACTCCCCGAACTTCGGCCGTCCGGTCATCAGCGTGAAGTCCGTTGTCACTTTCCTGTTCACGCGGCCGCGGCCGCGACGCTGGAGGAATCCTGAGCCATGGCGTTCCTCGAGGTCAATCATCTCGTCAAACATTTTCCGGTTCGAGGAGGTGTGCTGAATCGCGTTGTCGCAGCAGTGCAGGCGGTGAGTGACGTGAGTTTCGAGCTTGAGAAGGGCGTCACTCTGGGCGTCATCGGTGAATCCGGCTGCGGCAAATCCACGCTTGGTAAAACAATCATTGGTCTGCATCCACCCACCAGCGGAACCGTGACCTTCGATGGTCAGGAGATGACCGGTTTGTCGCATCGCGACATGATGCCATTGCGTCGTCGCATGCAGTTTGTGTTTCAGGACCCGTACTCATCCCTGAATCCTCGGATGACGGCCGGGCAAATGCTGAAGGAAGTCATCAGGTTTCACGATATCGTTCCACCCGGCGAACGAAACAAGTACATCGATGAATTGCTGGAGACCGTACAGTTGCGGCCCGAAGTGCGCGATCGTTATCCGCATGAGTTCTCAGGAGGGCAACGGCAGCGATTGAATGTTGCTCGCGCCCTGGCCGTGAAGCCGGAATTTATCATTGCTGACGAACCCGTGTCAGCGCTGGACGTCTCTGTCCAGTCGCAGGTCCTGAATCTGCTGATGGACCTGCGCGAGCAGTTCGGCCTCACACTGATGTTTATCAGTCACGACCTTAAAGTCGTCGAACATTTTTGTGATGAAATGATTGTCATGTACCTGGGGCAGCTCGTTGAGAAACTGTCGTGCGATGATATTCACGCCGATGCGAAACACCCCTATACGCAGGCTTTGCTGCGTTCCAATCCTATCGACGATCCGCGGGATCGCGAGGAGCTGTACATTCTGGAAGGTGAAGTTCCCAGCCCGCGCGATCCGCCGGCCGGATGCCCTTTTGTCACAAGATGTGAAGTGGCTGAATCCCGCTGCAAAACAGACCGACCGCAGCTCGTTCAGATTGGTGAGCAACATGAAGCCGCCTGCTGGCTGCTGGGCGAACCGTCAGCCGGTGTGACGAGTGGCGAGCGTTCGTAGTGTTTTGAAAGGAACAATGATGAGGATTCGCCCGTAGCTGGAGTCGCCAGACTTCAGGAAACGACTGTGCATTCCGAATTCTGGCGAATCCGGCTACCCTGAACTTAAGCTTTGGCAAACCACTTGCGCGGTTTTCCTTTTGTTGTAGCCAGTTCTGGCTCGTGGGAGTGCAGGACTCCCTGCT
>JBDOMX010000159.1:0-2901 GCA_039831615.1 Planctomycetaceae bacterium | reverse complement strand
GTTTGGCACGCTGATTCAATACGTGCGATCTGGTACTCTGGGGCCGGGCGCATTTAGCCAATTCATGAATGCTGGTGCGACGGACACGATGTACCGAGGTACGCAACAGGCTCCCGGAACTCAAGGACTAATCTCAAATGCGTTCATGTCCTATCTACAAAAAGCCCATGGCTACGAAAACGTATCACCGTACTAGTAGCACACAGTAAGATTGGGGTCGCATGTCTGACGGTATAGGTATTCTAACAACTGTTTGTGGGTTCGCGATAGTTCTACCCTGCCTGTTCGTCGCTCGGATAATTTCTGTCCGCCGCAAACGTTTGTCGGCGAGGGACGTTGAATCCACTGACGAAAGCAGCAGTCCCAATAAACCGCTGACCGCAGACCAATACGCTGCTCAACAAACTGCATTTATTGATAATCAAGAGACTCTGCAACAACATTTTTTCTCTATTGTCTCGCAATCTGGAAAACCTAAAGGGCTGACGTGGAAGAGTTGCAAGTTTGACGAAGCGACAATCTGGGCCATAGAAAAACAATCGGCAAACTTACATGCGTTACTTGCCACGGTGATCCATTTCGATGCGATTCCCGGCGGTCCGATGGAAGATGTGGAAGCGGTGGGCAACGCCCGCATTGCGACGGCCATATTCTTCTATAATGGTGAGAGCTGGGACACGCGGGGAGACATTCTATTTAACTTAGAACCCCACGAAGTCCTCACTCGCCACTGCGACGACTACGATCTTTACGAATGACGACCTCGTAAAAGAGAGTCAGTTAATCAAGGATTACTTCATTGAACTAACGCACGACGGCGACCGGGATGGTGTGGCAGTGGATCGTCCGCTTGCGTGACCGAGGAATCAGCTGACTTCGAGATCAGAGAAACCCCTTGACGAATCTTCAACGTTGGAAAATTCGTTTATTGATCGGTGCCGGTCTGGCCGCCCTTGGATACTTCATTTCCTGGTGGTTTGAATCGGACCGTCTCTCGAATCCGTGGCTGCTCGTCCTTCTGGCGGGGGCAGTGCTGTACTGCGTCGTCCGCGGTTTCTTCGGCTGTTACATCTCCTCTCGGTGCAAGCCCGACGAGTGGACTGAAGCGCCGGCCAGCTTGAGTGTCGATGTCTTCGTTCCCGCCTACGACGAGCCGGCATCGCTCGTCGAGCGGACATTGCAAGCGGCGAAGGCGATGCACTATCCGCATCGGACCTTTCTTCTCGATGATGGCGGGCGAGATGAACTGGAGGCACTCGCTCGGAGGTTGGATGTGGGTTACTTTCGGCGGGGAACGAACCGGGAGCACAAGGCTGGAAACGTCAACCACGCTCTAGAACGGACGTCGGGCGAGATCGTCGCGATCTTCGATGTCGATCATGTCCCGTGCCCGGACTATCTTTTCCGATCACTCGGCCCGTTCGAGGATTCTGAGATCGGGTTCGTCCAGGTCCGTCTGGACCACTCCAACGGAGCCGAGAGCTTCGTGGCCGGTGCGGCTGCCGAACGCAACGACGGTTTCTTCGGGGCTCCCTTGCATGGAATGCATGGTTGCGGATGCCCACAGAAGTTTGGAAGCAACTGCCTGATCCGCCGTTCGGCGCTCCAGTCGGTCGGTGGATACAAGCCGGGCCTTGCGGAGGATCTCCACACGTCCCTCCACCTGCATGCCGAGGGTTGGCGATCCACCTACGTTTCGGAGTCACTCGCGAAAGGGCTTGAGCCGGTCGGATTAAGTGGGTTCTTCATCCAGCAATACAAGTGGGCGCATGGCGTCACGTCACTGCTTCGTAACGTGTATCCGCGATTGATCACGCGGCTCGATTTCGAAACCAACATTTGTTACGCGTGGCGATTGACTTGCTTTCTCGCCGGTCCGGTAGTCGCTCTGTGCATTGTGATGACGTCCATCATCCTGTATTCAGGATCGGAAGTCCTGATGGATGGGTACGCCAGCTATCTCCTCCACGCGGCGCCGCTGGTGATGGTAATGTGGTTGGTGATGGTCACCGCGTCGAAGCCATTCGCTTCCGATCCCATCAATCGTGAAACGCGGATGCCGATGGCGGGGATGTTGCTGGCGTTTGGAAGCTGGCCGATCTTCACGCATGCTTTCATCTCGGCAGCGCTTGGCCTGAAGGCGGCGTTTGTCGCCACACCAAAGGAGAGAGGGGGCACCGGGCTCAAGCTCATCCTTCCCCAGATTCTCGCAGTGTTGGTTCTGGGATCCGCGATGATTCGTGGCCTGTCGGTGAAAGTCGATCTGGCCACGATGGGGGTTTGCGTTTTTGCCGGGATGTTGATCATGATGCATTCCGCGGTGTTCTGGGCCTTCTGGGGCGAGCGGACGCAGGAGAAAGTACAGGCCGATCGAATCGGTGGTGGTGAGGAATGACCCTCGCTGGCATGCTCCCCGCATCTCGGCGTGTTCGTCGTGGTTCGAATTGGGAGGGAGCGTGGCAGGCAGGCAGATCACGATCGACTGACGTCCGAACTGAACCCGACTCGCTGACGACGATCCACCCATGGTTCGATCCGGTGCGCCTGGGTCGCGTCCAAATGACGTCCGGAGCCTGCGCACGCGGCGATCCCGACTTGCGGGCCCGGGTGCAACACCCCGGGGAAGATTCGAACTTCCGACCTGCGGATTAGAAGTCCGCTGCTCTATCCAACTGAGCTACCGGGGCAAGTGATGGAGATCCTGGCGACCTGCCGAAGTCCGCAACAATTTGGCGTCCAAAAAGTTCGACCAATGGACGTAAGGCACCCCGAAAATGACCTACCTCCGCAGTGACTTCCCCCAGAGGGGGCGCGAAGTTTCAGTGTGTAAATTGCAGTGTTTCGGCGAGGAACTGCTCGTTCCATCCGGCGCTTTGTCTCTTTCCCTTGAGGCTGTCGGTG
>JBDOMX010000929.1:0-12950 GCA_039831615.1 Planctomycetaceae bacterium | reverse complement strand
GAATCGAGCTGCCATTCCAGAATCCTGGGGGATCGTGGCCCCGCAGTGGATCAATGAAACTGGTTGGCGACGGTGCTGTAGCGACAGTGCCTTTCGTGATGCCGGAACTCAGCGTCTTGTGCTGATGCAGTCTGCCGTCTCCGTCGATTCCGATGGGGTCGGTGAATGTGCCGCCAACATCGATCCAGAACTGCCACGGCGCGGTCATGAGGCATCAGTTTTGTCGTGAGAATCGGAAGGATCTGCAGCCAGCGAGCCAACCAGGTGCCTCAATGTATGCCGAGTCAGTTTTCCGCTGATTTTGTCGCTCAACGCGTGACACATTTCAACGAAACAATCCACGGCCTGATCTTCATTCAATTCATGCGCCGTGAATTCCGACAGGGCTGCCTGGCGCAGATGCGTGACTCGGTCGAAAAGCTCCTGGAGCTCATCCGAGTCGTCCGGCTGATCTCCATCGACGCCGATCTGATCCCGTTCGATTTGCAGGACGTCGCGGATGTAACGGTCCAGGCGATGTTCCTGGCTCAGTAACTTATGCCGCTTCCACCAGCGACGGGCCAGCCAGATGGCCGCAACAATCGATACGAGGAATGAACGAATTCCTTCCGTACCTTCCACGAAATCAGGGTTCAGCAGTGGCTTCAATTCGGGTGTGTAAATATGTGACGCTCCAATGTGGATTGGAAATTCCGGTCGAGATTTCGCGTAGTCCTGACCACCTCTGGCGAGATCGGTGAGTTCCAGTCGGCGCTGAAAACGTGGGTCCATAATGATTTCCGTCACGGCCTCCACGATGCGGACCGGAGCCTGTTCGGACGCCAGGAGTTGTGCCTCTGTGGTCACGGTGTGAAAGTCCTGCGGCGGCAGGGGGGAAGGTTGCACTGCAAAATAGCCAGCGGGGACGATCCTTCTGGTCAAAGCCACGTGCTTGCTGACGAACGAATCTAGAAATGGAATGTCAGCCAGCGTCGCGCGGTTTTCCTGCAGGACATGTTCCAGAACCGGAGCTCCCAGCCCACAGCTGATCACAGCCAGGTCGACTTCACCGTCCTGCAGTGCCTGCGGCAGGTTCATGTAAGAAATCGTGGTGTATTCAGAATCGCTGGCACGGCCAACATGCTCGAGCAACAGTGTGAGCATGGCGTGGTCGCCAGACATGCGATCGTTACAGGAGACGACGTGGTCCTGCAGTTGAGTCAGATCCAGAGACCTCGGCGCTGCGACGATGGGAAAGAGATATTCAGGATAAATATTGGCCACAAAACGTGCTGTCGCGTTGGAGTCATTCTCCTGCTCAAGGATCGCTTTGGTTTCAGACTGGTACAAACCCAGCGATACTTCGTTTGATTCCAGCAGGTGGAGGTTTTCGAGTGAACCTCGCGTCTGACGGGCGGTCACAGTGATTCCCAGTCGATGCTGGAGTTCTTTGGCCAGAGCCGTTGCGAGCTGGTCGTACTGACCGTCAGGAGGTCCGGCGGCAATGATCACGTTGTCCGGGAGCCGAGTTTGAAACCAATACAACGTTGCCATTGCAGCACAGCTGAACAGGATCACGCAGGCCAACCATGGAACTGGAGGCCTCCGGGCGGCTTGTGTGATCCGATGTGCCGATTCAGGAGTGGACATTTTGAGGGTCATGCCGTCATTCTGCAGGAAATCCCGTTCGCCGTACAAGTCATTTCGCCATCGCTGTGGCACGTGGAATGTGATGGAAGCGTTCAGAAGAAGCTATTATCAAGTTCAATGCGAACAGATCCGTCCACCAGTCGAAAGCAACCGAACACCAGACTTTTCCACCAGTCAGCTACTCGAGACGCTCGTCAATCCAGCCGTCAAAACTCAATGCATCCTACAGCATCGTGGGCCAGCCGGGGCCGCCTCCGGGATGCACGATGAGTTTCACTTTGCAGCCAAATTCAGTCGCGCGATCCCGAAATCGGCGTCATTGTCCAGTGGAGTCAGCGTATCTGCATTCCCGTCCTCGTCAGCATGATGGCCGAATATGTCCGGAATATGGTTGAACCGGCATTCGTTCATGAGACTCCCGGACCTGGCCAATCAAATACGCCGGAATCGCGTGGCACTCGCGGCGTCTGCGATTGCGAAATTGGATTGCTGTAGTCAGGATCTGCGTACTGATCCTGTTTGACTAAGGATTTCGCTTGTGGTGACGGCTAAGCGTACCGTTCGATTCGTGACATTGGGCTGTAAGGTTAACCAGTATGAGACTCAACTGGTTCGCGAGTCGCTGCGCGCGAGCGGGTTTCGTGAGGCAGCAGACGACGAACCGGCTGATCTGTGCGTCGTGAACACCTGCACGGTCACCAATACCGGAGACTCAAAATCACGCCAGGTTATTCGGCAGCTGGCACGGAGGAATCCCGGTACCAAAACGATTGTGATGGGCTGTTATGCAACGCGGGATCCTCAGGCAGTGAGCGATCTGCCGAACGTCATCGAGGTCGTGACTGACAAGCGTGAGTTGCCCGATGTGCTGAACCGATTCGGCATCGTGGACATGCCGGCCGGAATCAGCGAATTTGAAGGCCGGCAGCGGGCGTTCGTGAAAATCCAGGATGGCTGCATCCTGAAATGCTCATACTGCATTATTCCAAAGGTCCGTCCTGGGATTCGTAGCCGACGCCCGGAGGACATTGAAGACGAATTCCGTCGGTTGATTGACAACGGTTATCGGGAGATCGTCATCAGTGGTGTCCACGTGGGGCACTTTGGCATCGACACAAACAATCTTGAACCGGGAACACAACCCGCACGTCTTTGGGATTTGTTTCGGCGACTGGACCGGATTCCTGGTGACTGGCGGATGCGGCTGTCCAGCATTGAGATGGTGGAAGTGAATGACGACTTTATTAAGGCGGCTCGCGATTGCGAGCATCTGTGTCCACAGTTTCATCCGGCTCTGCAGAGTGGATCGGAAGCGGTGCTGAAAAGGATGAAACGTCGCTATCGAGTTTCGCGGTTTCTGGAACGTTTGGAACAGCTGCGCGAAATCCTCGGCAACGATCCCGCCGTCACAACCGATGTTATTGTTGGTTTTCCCGGCGAGACCGCGGAGGAATTTGAAGAGACGCTCAACGTGTGCCGGCAGGCGCGATTCATGAAGATCCACGTGTTTCCGTTTAGTCGCCGCGACGGGACGCTGGCAGCCGATTTTCCGGATCAGGTTGACGGCAATGTGATCAGGGATCGAGTGCGTCAATTGGGCGACCTGGAACGAGATCTTGCACTGAACTATTACAATCATCGTGTGGAAAGTGGAGCTGAGTTGAGAGTGCTTTCGGAACGACTGTCAGAACAGAATCCGGGCTACGTGCGGGGAACAGATCAATGGTACATGCCGGTGGAGTTTCCGGGTGACGAAGATGACCTGGGGGAATTCGTCAGCTGCCAGGGGAAGTCTGCGACGCGACAGGGTGTCTCCGCGATGCGGCTGTAGCGCATGGACGGCCACCGCCGTGGATTCGGGTCTTCCGCACGGGGTCGGCACCGGGTGAAGGCCATCGGTGAAATCTCCTCAATCCTGGGGAAACCTGTGGGTGGCGAGTAGACTGATCGATCATGAAAGTGGCTGTTCGATGACAGTATTGATAGCAATTGAAGGAATCGATGGTGCTGGCAAGGGGACCCAGTCCGCGCTGCTCAAACAACGATTGCGCGCGCTTGGGTATCGAACGGGTTCACTGCAATTCCCGCGTTATTCGGCCACTGCCTTCGGAACAGCCATTGGCGATTTTCTTAACGGTCGTTTTGGGAACCTCGACGACGTCCATCCTCAACTGGCCGCTGTGCTGTACGCCGGGGACAGGTTTGAGTCGCTCAGTGTCCTTCAGGAGGCCATGGCGTCGAACGAGGTTTTAGTACTCGATCGATTTACCGCCAGTAATTTTGCTCACCAGGCTGCCAAACTCACGGGACACGAACGCACGAAACTCATTGACTGGATCGATGACATTGAACACCGAGTGTTCGGACTCCCACGTCCGACACTCAACGTCCTGCTGGATATTTCTTCCAGCTGGAGTCGCGAGCTGGTGAGTCGCAAGAACGAACGCGACTACACGTCGGCAGCGGCTGACCTCCAGGAGAACGATCAGACATATCTGGACTGCGTGCGGCAGTGTTATCTCGACATCGCGAATTCGATGAACGCCTGGGCTGTCGTAGAGTGTCTGGATGATGCCGGAGCACTGCGGGATATCGACGCCGTGAGCGACGATATCCTGACTTGTATCATGCCGCTTCTGAAGGATCTTCTGAATCCGGCAGCGTCCCAACACTGAGCGATTCTCCGTCGTGATCCTGTTCCGATTGCTCCTGCGGGATTGCCGCACAGAATTGGTCGTCTGTGTCGGGAATTTGAGGGGCCCGTCGGCGCAGTGATTCGTAGTCTGGCAGGTCTTCCAGGCGACCGAGCCCGAACATATCCAGAAACGCTCGAGTGGTTGCGTACAGAAATGGCCTCCCGAGCGAATCGTCTTCGCCAGCGATTCGTATGAGCCCTCGATCAATGAGCTGGCGTATCAAATCGGTCGACTGGACACCACGCACGGCTTCCACATCAGCTCGGGTCACCGGCTGCTGATAGGCGATGATTGTGAGCGTATCCTGAACCGGCTGCGACAGCTTCATGCGGTTTTGGCGCTGGTGCAGTCGATCCAGCCAGCCGGCCAGTGCAGGACGAGTCAGCAGCTGATAACCGGCAGCTGTTTCTTCGATCCGGAACGCCGAACGAGTGAAGTCGTAGCTGGCATTCAGCACAGTCGCGAGCTGATGAACCTCTGCGGCATCGACCAGTCGGGCAACGCGCGCCAATCGACTGGCCGAAGCAGAACGAGTGATGATCAGGGCTGCTTCGAGTCGTGCCAATCGAGCCGACCTGAGCAATGATCCGTCTGATCGCACTTGAGACGTGTCAATGGAGTGACGCGTGCAAAATGCCGGTGCGCTGAGGACGGCGATCCTCGCGCGTTCGTCAGGCATTGTCGGACACCATACCGACGATCGACTCGATGCGTTTCGTGCCGGTTGCGAATGGCGGTCGCGTATCATGGATTCGCTCGACGATCAGAATTGTCGGCGCGTAAGGATCGCCATTTTTCGATTTGGCGAACGACATCCCGAACGACCTGCTGTTCCGACTGTCCGATAGCCGCAAAGCGGTATCGGACAGTCTTGTCCCTGGTGGGCACAAATGCGGCAAAGCCAACCGCGTCAGGAGTTCCTGTTGTGAACCACACGGATCTGGTGACGCCCCAGTTCGACAGATCCGGACTCCGCTTCCCATGCAGTCGTGGCTGCGGAACCGGCGGTGAATCCGAAACGGTTTTGCTGGTCGGCGGAGCTTCATGGCGATCAGTCATCGTTGGATTGACGTCCTGCACCTCTGATCGCGGTTCGTCCCGCAGTTCGAATTCAGCCGACCGAGCGTCGTCGGCTGAAGATTCGGATGGACTCAATTCGCCAAACATTGAGTCAAAATCGCTACCGTCGACTGGAAACTGATCACCGTCGGCTGCGCTCAGGTCATTGTCACCGAATCCCCTCTCGGGAGCGGTTGGACGCAGCACAACTAGCGCAGGTACCACGATCAGTGGCAACATCAGTATCAACGTAGACAGCGGTCCGCTTCGCGTGGAATCCATTCCATTCACCATTTCAGATGCCTGAGATCGTGTTCCGGAACAGGCAGATATTGCCGAAATCTAGTGAGATCGACAGAATGCCACAATATCATTCAGCAGAACATGATTTTCAGGGTCGCCTGGCTGTCCAGTTGTCTTGTGCCTCTTGCGCTGGGTGTTGAATCATGCCTTTTGCAGTTGCAGGGATTATGAAAATGTTGATGTCACGAAGATTCATGGCCCACTCGCTCGTCACGGGACTTTTAATCACTGACCTTTTCGGGCTGTCGGCGGCGGAACAAGCGAACGAGCACCCACTCAATCCTGTCATTCGTGTCCTTGAAAAGAGCCTGAATACGATCCAGGCGATTCCTGCCTATGAGGCCACTTTCACCAAGAAAGAACTCGTGGGCAATCGCATGGTCTCTCAACAGATGAAAATGAAATTTCGTCGCGAACCGTTCAGTGTCTACTTCTATTTTTTGGGCGACTTGAAAGGCCGCGAAGTCATTTACGTTCATGGCAGCAACAATGGCCATTTCCTTGCTCACGAGACGGGTATTGCCAGCTTCGCTGGAACATTAAGGCTGGCTCCTACGGACACGCTCGCAATGAACGAGAATCGACATCCGATCACTGAAGCTGGCATCGAAAACCTGCTACTGGTTGTTCGCAAGCAGTGGACGGACGAATTGAAGTACGGCGAAACGGATGTAAAGTACTACCGAAATGCAAGACTGGGCAAAATGGTCTGCAGGAGAATCGAGGTCAGCCATCCGCGACCCCGCCGCCAGTTTCGGTTTCACAAAACTATTCTTTGGATAGATGATGAATCCAGCATTGCCGTGCGGCTGCAACAATTCGGGTTTCCGGTTCGAAGTGGTGCGGAGGCACCCATCGTGGAAGACTATGCATTCACCGATTTGCACACGAATGCCCGCATATCGGACCGCGATTTTGATGAAAACAATCCAAAATATAACTATTGATCCGGTCGCCGGCACATCCTCGTTCGCTCCGTGTGTGACAATGCTGCAGCCTGATCATGTCACTCCGACGTAAGACGGTTGATCCATTGATATTCTGCACTGGTCACTTGCCTGCCCATGGACATTCTCAAGCATCCGACCGAGATTCAATCGCGAGTCCGCGAGCGTCGATACTTAAGGCAATCCGTAGGTGTCGTGCCCACCATGGGAGCACTGCATGATGGTCATTTGAGCCTTGTTAAAACGGCGCGTGCTGAGTGCGACTTTGTTATCACCACGATCTTTGTGAACCCGCTCCAATTCGGCCCCAATGAAGACCTTGACCAGTACCCTCGCACCCTGCAGACCGATCTCGACATGTGCCGGGCAGCCGGTGCCGATCTGGCGTTCATCCCGACGGCCGATGACATGTATTGCGCCGGAAGCAGTACGACCGTGACCGTAGCCGGTTTATCGGGAATCCTCGAAGGAGCCTGTCGCCAGACGCATTTTGACGGCGTCACGACAGTCGTTGCCAAATTGCTGAATATTACCTTGCCGGATCGCGCGTATTTTGGGCAAAAAGACTATCAACAGCAATTGATCATTCGTCGGATGGTCCAGGATCTGAACTGGCCGTTGAGCATCGTGACCTGTCCGATCGTGCGGGAACCGGACGGGCTGGCAATGAGCAGCAGAAATCAATACTTGCGACCACACGAACGGGAGCGGGCTTTGCTGCTTAACCGCATTCTCGATCACGCTGCCCGACAGGCAGCGGACGGCGGAAGCAGCCCCGATCAAGTACAGTCCGATATGGCCGGGCAGCTTTTCGGCGCCGAGGGTGTGAAACCTGACTATGCGGTGGTGGTCGATCCTGATTCCCTCGAGCCAGCCGGGGATCATGTCAGCACGGCTGTGGCCTTACTGGCCGCCTGGGTGGGCAGGACGCGTTTGCTCGATAACCGAATCCTGACATTCGCCGGATGACCGGAATTCGCTACAGTCCTGACCTGCAGACAGTCAGTCACTGTCCGTGTTCGCGCCGTCTCAGAATCTGTTTCAACTATGCGAAAAGTCCTTTTGCGGATTGTCTTTGACAGGTTCTGGGGCTTCCAGGAAGCCGGTAACGAACTACACATCGGAGTCGGCTGGCTGATCATCGTGTGGCTTGCATTGGCCACCGGCAGTGCAACTCTGCTTTGGCGCAAACGACAAAGTGTCAGGGAAGTTGGTATTTCAATTGGGTTCTGGGCGGTTGTTCCTGTTGCACTTCTGCTCATTCGGAAGACCGGCCTACCTCTGGTTCAAAGCGGGATCCCGATTTTCGGCTATGGGTTCATGATGGTTGTCGGCTTCTCGGCGGCCACACTGTTGGCGGTACATCATGCAAAACGCATCGGGATGGATCCCAACATCATCTGGGATCTGATGATGTGGCTGTTGATTCCCGGATTGATCGGTGCACGCGCTTTCTATGTAATCCAGTATCCGCAGCGAGTCTTTGGCGGAGTTCCCGGCCAGAATCCGTTGAGGTCGATGATTTCGCTGTGGGATGGCGGATTGGTTTTTTACGGATCTGTTATTGGCGGCGCGATCGGCGGTTGGATCTTTTGCCACCGCCGAAAGATTCGTCCTTTGCAACTCGGTGATGTCGTTGCTCCGTCTCTTTTCGTCGGAGCCGGGTTTGGACGAATCGGGTGCTTCCTGTACGGCTGCTGCTACGGCGGCCCCTGCAGTCTGCCATGGGCCGTGCAGTTTCCACCCGACAGCCTGACCTACCAGGCGCAGTTGAACGACGGAGTCATTCTTCCGGGCGCTCAGTCAACGACGCCACTCCATCCCACGCAGATCTACAGTTCACTGATGGCGTTTTTACTGGCCGGTGTTCTGGTTTGGTGCTTCAGGAAACGAATGTTTGAGGGATTTGTAGTTGGGTTGATGTTCACACTTTATCCGGTCAACCGTTTCTTTCTGGAACTCATTCGTAACGACGAGCGGGGACAGCTGGGAACATCGCTGACGATCTCTCAACTGATCAGCATCGTGCTGTTCATTTCCGGCATTTCTATTCTCGTCTGGTTGTCGAGAAAGAATGGCTCATATGAGGCACCCGAGCGGACCGCTCAGCCTGGATAAACTGGCTGGAGCCGAGTTCTGTCGGCCTGCGCGGCGATGTCTAAACTCTTCATTCGTCACCCGATTCGTTTTGAGCGAACCATCTGACCACGACCTGATCGATCAAACGCTGGCTGGCGAGCCGCAGGCTTTCGATGCGCTCGTTCGTCGATATCAGAATCGACTTGTGCACAGTCTTGAGCAATCGCTGGGATCACGAGAAGATGCGTTGGAAGCAGCGCAGCAGGCCTTCGTTTCCGGCTGGCAGAATCTTGCCAAATTCCGACGAGATGCGGCATTTTATTCGTGGCTGTATCGAATTGCCATTAACGCAGCAAGGACAGCTCGGCGTCGCCGACGTGTCGCCACCACATCACTGGATCGACTCAGTGACGGCGGAGAACTGGCAACAGATTCCGGGACATCAGCAGGACCTGAGCAGGGTGTTGCGTCTGCAGAACGTGTCCAGCTGGTTCGGCAGGCGCTGCAGTCAATCGCAGAGGAATATCGGCAGCCTCTGGTGCTGAGAGAAATCGACGGGATGTCGTACGATGAAATCGCGTCGGCTCTGGAGATTCCAGTTGGAACTGTTCGTAGTCGCATCTTTCGAGCCCGTCAGGAACTGACTGATCGGCTGAAGCGGCTGTTTCCCGAGGAGTGCTGACCATTGAATCAATCGTCCAGCATTCGCGCACTTCCGCGATGCGGAGATCAGTACTTCCGATAGTCGACCTGAACCGATGCGCGTCCTTTTACAGATTCAATCTGCGACAACTGGAGCACCAGCAGGTATTCCTGTGAACCTGTCAGAGGGTCTGACTGGAAAAAGAATCGGCCCGTCGTCCATTGACTGACAGGCTGATACCCCACCACCACGACGTCGTCATTGCGAAGTTTGATTTCAAACTGCTGCTCGAACAACGGCACAGTTTTCTGTCGGACAGACAGGTGATCCTGAGCATTCTTCACAGTCAGTCTCATCGTTTTTCTGCCGAACTGCAGTTCGGGAAGGATTCGAAGCAGCGTCCAGTCATCGCCGGTTTCGACTGTTGTCAGTCGCAGAATGCAGCGAATTTCATCGGTTGCTTCAATTCCAGTCAACCCAGGAATCACCACATCATCCGGAATCTCCACCCCGGCAGCTCGCCGAATTTCAATGAGTGAATCGCTGCCATCAGGAATGACGATCGGGGTGCTGCTGGTTCCCGAGGCCGAGAAGAACATATGGCCTGAACGCGGACCCTGGCCCGACCCTTTCTTGCGAGACTGGCTTTGAGATGTGCTCAGCAGGCTGTCCATTGCCCAGCCATATGGGGGCTGGGACACGCCGACACGAAAACCGTTTTGATTGAGCGGTCGTCGAGACTCCGGCTTTCGCAGACAACTCTCGCACATTTGCAGCCAAACAGCCTGTCGAACTCGGTCTTTTGAAATCGGCTGAGCGATCACCGACGAATTGAGGCGGACGATTCGCTTGACTGGAACCCTCAGTTCATCGCTCTCAGGGATTTGAGAATGTTCGTGCTTCAGCTTTTCCTGTAGTTGATCTGCCGCGCTTCCTCGGAACAATGCGCAGCCGCCCGCGCAAGCGAACAACAGTAAAACGCAAAGTTCAGTTCTAAGAGGCATGGACTGACTTCGAGGGTTGTGGCACGATGCCTGATGCACTCGGCACGCTTGAATGACAGTTGCCAGCCCGAAAGCGGACAACCGGACACAGGCTATGGATGAGTTGTTTCGGCGGTCAACGGCAGACACTGCCAGGCGGTGAACAATTCTTCAGTACCCACGTCTCACTCGATACATCACTGTCAGAATCTTCGAGAGTCATCCTGAGACATGCACAATTTGCCGCTTTTTCGTGTCGGTGAGGGCCACGATCTTCACCGCACCTTGCAGGATCGGCCGTTAATTCTGGGTGGAGTGACGATTCACGCTCCGTTTGGGCTTGATGGCCACAGTGATGCGGATGTCCTCATTCATGCCGTGATCGATGCATTGCTTGGAGCCACAGGGCAGGGCGATATCGGAGAACGGTATCCCAACACCGATGACCACTGGAAAGACGCGGATTCTGCAGTCCTGTTGCGAGACGTACTGGAGTCCGTGATTGCCGGGACATGGAAAATTCAGAATCTCGACTGTACGATTTCAGCGGAGCAGCCAAAGTTGTCAGCCTGGAAACCCGCTATTCGTCAGCGACTTGCAGAGTTGCTGGATGTAAGCGAGTCCGTGTTGAACATCAAAGCTAAATCCGGGGAGCGGATGGGGCCAATTGGAAGAGGTGAGGCGATTGCGGCGGATGTTGTTGTACTGATCTCCCGCCTATCGCCGATTGATTTATCGTAGGAACGAACAGTTACAATGCTGCTGCAATTAACTGGATTGCGACGGACAGATTCATGTCGTTTGCCGAAAGCTCGAATCATTGCACGAAGCATTATTCACGGTACCTGGGAATCGATCCGGGGCTCAATCGCACCGGTTACGCGCTCCTCGAACGGCGTGGAGATAGACCGGTATTGCTGGAAGGCGGAATTGTTCGATCTGCGCCCAAAGACTCACTCCAACACCGCGTCCACGAAATTGCGATGGGGATTCGCGAGATTGTTGACGAATTGGCGCCCGGTGTGGTGGCCATGGAACAAATCTTTTCGCACGGGCGAAATCTAAAAACAGCTCTGCAGCTGGCCCACGTCAGAGGGGCAATACTCGCCACTCTGGCCGATGCTTCAATCTCTGTGGTGCACTATTCGCCCACTCAGATTAAACGCCTGCTGACTGGAAGCGGTCGGGCTCCGAAAGAGCAGATTCAGCGCGCAGTCAGGGCAGAACTCAAGCTGGCTGAACTTCCGGAACCGAACGACGTGGCTGACGCTTCCGCCGTAGCGCTATGTCTGTATCATTCCGTGCGGGTTGCGGTGTGACGGCAGGAGCCGCTGAGCCGGGTACAGCTGCAAAGCGACCGTTTCATCTCGCCCTGATTTTCAACTGAACCATCAGAGGTACTCTCTTGATTACCCGCATTACGGGAACACTGGTTGGCCTCAACGAAGTATGCGCAACGCTGCGCATCGGCGGGATGGATCATGAGGTGTTACTCCCGGACCTGGTCCGCCGACAACTGCAGTCGAAGCTCAACGAAGAAATCAGTCTCAGGACCATTGAATACCTCGAAGGGAATCCTCAGCAGGGGCGTCTGGTTCCTCGGATGGTCGGATTCGCCAGCGATGCAGAAAAGGAATTCTTTGAGTTGTTCTGCTCGGTCGACGGCGTAGGGGTTCGCAAAGCACTACGGGCAATGATCAGGCCAGTCCGTGAAGTGGCTGAAGCGATTGAAGAACGCGACATCAAACAGCTAAGCACATTGCCCGGAGTTGGCCCCGCAGTGGCCGAGCGGATCGTTGCCAAGTTGCGACGGAAAATGACCAAGTTTGCCTTGATGGTCGCTACCGACATTCCTGACAGCGGCGAACGAGACATGTTTCTGGAGGCATACGAGGCACTCGTCAGTGTCGGCCACACGCCTCAGGATGCGCGCGCCAGAATCGATACCGTTCGCGATTCAAAGAAGAAGTACAAGTCTGTCGAAGACATACTGGCCCGGATTTACCAGAGCCTGCGCGCGTAATCGCTGGTTTGACGTCACTCCTCGGCATCGCCGATTTCAGTAATTTCGAAACTCAATGTGCCAACCGGCACTTCCGTTTCGAATTTGTCGCCGACCTTCTTACCCAACATCGCCTGGGCAATCGGACTGGAAGTGAGAATCTTCATCACGTCACCGTCGTAGTCTTCTTCGCCAGGACCGACCAGCTCGTATTGTTCTTTCAGGCCGTCGGAAAGATCTTTGACGGTGACCAGCGAACCGAAATTCACGACACCTTTGGGCATATCCGACTTCTCGACGATCCGGCAGTTGGCCAGTTTGGTTTTGAGTTGACTGATCTTTGCCTGAAGATATCCCTGCTGCTCGCGAGCTGCATGGTATTCAGCGTTTTCTTTCAGGTCGCCTTCCTCACGAGCCAGCTTGATTCGCTCCGTGACAGCTGGCATCTGGTCATCTTCCAGCCCGCGAATTTCTTCACGGATTTTGTCGTAACCAGCACGGGAAATCGGATGAAGATCCATGACGTCACTCGGGACCAATGATGAACGGAAGAGAAATATAACAAGATCTCGCCGGGGCCATTCGACTGACGGCGATACTCGACAACGT
>JBDOMX010001137.1:1656-2903 GCA_039831615.1 Planctomycetaceae bacterium | reverse complement strand
AAAAAGCCGCTGAATCAACAACGGGCGATAGAACTGCTGCAGCAGGCCGTGCAGCTGGACCCTTCCAATACATCAGCCATCCACCTTCTGTTCCGTGCAGTTCAGCCGCCAGACACGATTGATCCACTCACACTGCGGCCGGTACTGGATCATTGGCGACAACAGGTTGAACAGGACAGCACTTCTGTTCAGCAACGTCAGCACCTGATTGAATTGCTGACGGTCTGCGGTCTGTTTGAAGAAGCCATCGAATTACTGAAACCCGTCTCTGCTGCGACTCCTGACTCTCAGGCTAAACTGGCACGGCTGTTTGTCCTGGCAGGCAGAACGGACGAAGCACGCGGGGTGACGGATTCGTTGTTGGATCAGCTCCGGTCCGGAGCGTCGGACGACGAGCGTTTGCTTGTGTCGGTAGTGCGCGTGCTTCTGATTGAGAATCGGCGGCAGGAAGTTGTGGATCTGGTGGAAACACGATTCCACATTGCCAACGGAGTCGCTGGTGAAGAACTGACAGGCATTTATGTGAGATCCGTCAGTGCACTGTTTGACCAAAAAGCTGCCGCCGATGATGCGTTTATCGGGACCAATGAGTCACTGGATTTGCTGCAGCGTGTGTATCGAATCGATCCTGCCGCCCCAGCGATTGCTCCACGTCTGGCCAAGGTCGCGGTTGGTCAGGGAGTTGCCGCTGCGGAAGCGAACGCGTTGGTGTCGAAGATTCTGGTGCAAGGAACACTGAATGCCGTTGTTTATTCTGCTGTTGGGGCGGAGGCCATCCTGCAGCATGATTTTAAGAAAGCAGTCGCGAATCTGCAGCAGGCGCATTCGCTTTTGCCTGACGATCCCGTGGTGCTGAATAACCTTGCCGTTGCACTGGTGCGACAGTCCAAAGACAACGCCGTTCGCGCTCTCGATCTGGTGGAACAGGCGTTGTCCATTGCTCCCGGTCACCCCGAGTTACTGGCCACCCGAGGCGAAATCTACATCGCCCTCGATCGGCTGAACGATGCTCGGCACGATCTGTCGACGGTCCTGAACATAGATCCGCAGCACGAACTTACACTGCATCTGCAGGCCGGAATCGCGGACTGAGTTCGTGACTGTTATGTGCCGGTCTGTTGGTAAGCATTCCTGCGGGAACGAAAGGTGATTCCGAGTCCATTGGAGTACGCTCGCGTTGTAATTCATTGCATTGCCGGGGCGGCGTCGCTGTGGCTCCTGGACCCGGTCGTTATACTCAAGTTGTT
>JBDOMX010001137.1:0-1646 GCA_039831615.1 Planctomycetaceae bacterium | reverse complement strand
AACATGATCCGGACAGCCGTGAAACGGCGACAGCATTTGCATCGACGTCCGCTGCCGCCGTTTCACGGCTTTGGTCATCATTTATCTTTCTTCTTCCGCGGGTTCCACCCACGGCTACATGCTTTTGCGGCTCCGCCGCACGTTGTTCGATTTATGTATAAACCATAGGCTGCCAGCCCGTAAAGATCCGTGGTGATGTCCGTGCCACGACAGGCTGCCAGCCTGTTCGTTATACTCAAGTTGTTGAGAATGCTGCGTGTTGTTAGCCGCGAAGTCGGCTGTAGCACTTAGCCGCGGGTGTCAACCCGCGGAATGAGAACAACATGATCCGGACAGCCGTGAAACGGCGACAGCATTTGCATCGACGTCCGCTGCCGCCGTTTCACGGCTTTGGTCATCATTTATCTTTCTTCTTCCGCTTTTGCGGCTCCGCCGCACGTTGTTCGATTCATGTATAAACAACATGCTGGCAGCCCGTGCTACGACAATTTGCAAAGCACCCCTTATCGTCGGTGAGTCACATGCGTTGTCGAAAACAATTTGTTGTTACCTTCAACGTCGGTGCGCTGTTGACGTTTGTTTTGCTGCTTCCCGGGGGACCGGCGGTGGATGAGGAGTCTCGCCGGGACAGCAACGAACTCGCTGACACCCGCAGCGTCTTCGCAAAACCGCGACTGCAGCAACGCGTGGACCGCATGCGCCACGAGGTCACCCGGTTGTTTCGCCAAAAGCAATTTGCTGCGGCGGAAGTTCAATGTGCGGCGTTGCTTCGATTGGTGCCGGAAGATCTAACGGGACATTTCAATCTCGCGTGTGCCCAGGCTAGACAGAACAAGCCGGACGCCGCGATGATTTCGTTGTGGAACTCCGTCAACAAAGGGCTGCGAAATCTTCGCCACCTGCATGACGACCCGGACCTCGAAAGTCTTCGTCTGCGAGACGACTGGCATGACCTGATGCAGGCAGCGGAAGAACCTTTCGTTCCGGAAGTGGAACAGGCCAGCATCTCGCCCCGTGATATCGAGGCCGGAATCGCCCTGATCGCCGAGTCCAATACCACGTGGGATCTCAGGTCTCGTCGTCTGTTGACATTTTTCACGGACAAACGAGCTCGAATTGATGCAGGTGTGATCGCCACCGGAACGGATCCAGCCAGCACACTGCTGCGGAAATGGTACGCGCAGAAATCCGTCGCGGGCCATATGGGCGTGCTGTACGACAATCATGACAAAGATCATTCCACGCTCGACCCAAAGCTTTACCCGCAACTCGCTAAGACCAGGTATTCGCCAGCCGCTCGACAGCACAACGTGCACAACGGACTGCAGTGGTTGTTTCATTTCAACAGGATTGTGCTGGGCAACTCCTCAACGGCGATGGTCGCCGGTCCTTTCTGGAGAAGTCAGCCTCGGCTGGCGTATTGCGACAGTCAGGTGACGGCGATTTTGGCCAGCCAGTACTTCGGCAATCACGTCTATTTCTACCCGGAGCATCGAGATTACGATCCTGGAACAAACGGAGCGGGCGGCTATGGAGACGTTTATCCGGCTAACACACCGTACCTCGTGATCTCGCAGGGTTCCTCTGGAACGGACCGAGTCTTCATGGACGCATTTGCTGCGACGCTGGCAGCGTTTCGGACCGAT
>JBDOMX010000434.1:0-12962 GCA_039831615.1 Planctomycetaceae bacterium | reverse complement strand
GAGGATTTCGGTATGGCCGGGGTAATGGTGCCCAGCCAGATGCAGAGCTTCTTTGTTGAGCGGCGCCGTCGTGATGCCGTCGACTGCCCCGTTCAGTGCCAGCCGGGCCGCTACGGCAAGGCACTGATACGCTGCGTCTCCGGCAACAGCTGAAACCGCGCCCGGACGGACGTCACAGACCCCATCGCTGCAGGGATTGACAACAGGGATACAGCCTTCCGGCACCGCAGCAACAACGGATTCCATCTGTTCTCGGCCAGTCACAGACTCTGGCAGAACAGCGAAATTTAGTTCACCAACTGTCGGATTGATCCCTGCGGCCCGAGTCAGCACTTCCGGGTGCCCAATGACGACGGGGCGACAGTTGTTGAGGACCCTGGCGTGGTGAATCGCCTGCAGCAGGATGTCAGGGCCGATTCCGGCGACATCTCCAGGAGTGATCGCGATGATCGGTCGTTGAGTCATGTGTTTCTCAAAAGCATCCCGATGTCAATTGGCCCCCGATTGTCGGGAGCACGACCTGCTGACAAGGTCGAACCAGCACCCTTCCGGCAAACTATACCATCTGAAGGCTGTCTGACGATCACACAGACGCCGGGGACCGCGTCCCGTTCGCGGATCAGCCCGACTGAGAATGTTGTCCCTGATCTGCCTGGTCCAGCGCGGGTTTGTGGCTCAGGTCTCTCTCGAATTTCTTGACGCGGGCCTGCGGGCAGCTAGAATTGCCCGACGCGAGACCAAAGCCTGACTGGGCACTTTCACCTCTCGGTCGAGACAGTACGTTTCCCGAGTTAGTCATAGAAGCATTCGGGGCTGCCCCCGCGCCGGAGTTCATTTGTGTCCACAGGTTTCGGGGACGACTTCAAGGAACAGGTTCGCGCCAGTACCGATCTGGTGGAGCTGGTTGGTTCCACAGTCGGCCTCATTCCCAATGGACGTGACTTCAGGGGATTGTGTCCGTTTCACGACGATCGAACCCCTTCCTTCAACGTTTATGCTGATCGTCAAACTTATCGGTGCTGGGTCTGTGATCTGGGTGGAGACTGTTTCACCTGGGTGCAGGAAATTGAAAAAGTGAGTTTTCCGGAAGCGGTCAGGATCCTGGCTGAACGCGCCAGAATTGAACTTCCGGATCAATGGAAGAACAAAGGAAATCGTGGGCCGTCCGGCAGCGACAAAGCAGACCTGATCGGGATCGTGGATTGGGCCGTCCATCTCATGCAGCAGTCATTACGGACCGGACCGGAAGGGCAGCTGGCTCGAACATATCTGAAAGATCGAAACATCAGCGACGAAACGATCCGGAAGTTTCGTCTGGGATATCACCCGGAAGACTGGAGCTGGCTGCTCAACATGAGTCAGGGTCGGTTCACCGGACAACAACTGGTTGACGTGAGTTTGGCTGGAGAAAGAAAGGACGGCACTCGATACGACAATCTTGTCGGTCGTCTGGTTTTTCCGATTCTTGACGAACGTGGTCGAACTGTTTCATTTGGTGGACGCGTGTTGCCAGGAAGCAACATTACCAGCGATGCCAAGTACTGGAACGGAACCGAGACGTCAATATTTCACAAACGCCGTACTCTGTATGCCTTCGACCAGGCACGAGAGTCGATTCGCAAACGCGAAGTGGCGATTGTGGTGGAAGGATACATGGACTGCATTGCCTGTCACCAGGCGGGGATCACGAATGCCGTGGCCACGCTGGGAACAGCCATGACCGACGATCACGTGCGTTTTCTCAACCGATTCGCACAGAAAATTGTACTCAACTACGATGGAGACGACGCCGGACAGCGTGCGGCCGAGCGATCGGTGACTCGTTTTTTGGCACACGACGTGGACCTGCGGGTCCTCACATTGAACGACGGGCAGGATCCGGCCGACTATTTGGAACAACATTCCGCCGTTAAATTTCAGGCGCTGATTGATGCAGCACCTGAAGCGTGGGAATACAAGTTGCAGATGGTCTTGTCACGATTCGGAACAACTTCAGTCCACGGCAAGCAGCAGGTACTCAACGAAATGCTTGAGTTTCTTGCGGCCGGTCCGGGACTGAAAGGTTCAGTTCGCGAGGACTTGATCCTGCGTCGGGTCTGCGGACTGATCCAAACTGACGAACGGAGAGCTCGCCAGCAGTTGAAGGAGTTGCGAGGCCGAAATTCAACACAACGAAGTTTTCGGCAGGATCAGGAACATTCCCGACCTGTTGCACCAATCGAAAAGACGGGAATGGAGCGAGCGGAGCGGGAATTGCTGGAGATTATCATCAGCTGCCCGCAACACACCTGTTACATCCGACATCACATCGGGCCCGATGATTTTGAACAACCACAGCACCGGCGATTGCTGGAGCTGTGTTACGACCTTGAGGAAGCCGGAGATCTTCCTGAGTTTCACCGAATTGTCACGGCCGCAGATTCCAGTGCTGAGATTCTCTCACTGGCAAACGCGGTCGCTGATTCGGCCCAGGAGAAAGGAATTTCCGAACTCATGGCTGAGGAATCAGCTGATGAGGATGGCAGCGGCACATCCGTGCCGCTGCATCTGGAACGGGTTCTCCACCCGCTTCTGGAACGGCGCGCCAGGTACCACAATTTGCAGTCGAAGCATAAAATGGCTCAGACCGAAACGTCATCGAGCTTACTCAACAGCGACGCAAAAGAAGCACTCCGCCGAATACACACTTTTCGACAGGGTCAGATGGGGAATGAGCCCCCATCTTTTAAATAATCGCTGAGGAGCGCAGTCACATGCACCGCCTGGATGAAACACTAAGTCAGCTGATTTCCACCGGACTCAAGCAGGGTCATTTGTATTTTTCTCAGGTCCACCAGTATCTGCCTAATGAGGCAGATACACCTGAGAAACTTGACCACCTGCTGATGTCCCTGGAGGAACTGGGGTTGCAGCTGGTGACGGACCCTGTTGTGGACGAACCCGTCGTCGAGAACAAACGCCGGCGACCGGAAATCCGTCTCGAAGAAGACACACGCGGGACCGAGGATCCCATCAGGATGTACCTCACCCAAATGGGCGAAATCCCACTGCTCACTCGCGAGGAAGAAATCTTCCTGGCCAAGCAGATCGAAGTTACGCGACGTCGGTTTCGGCGAGCCCTGTTGTGCTGCGATTTCGCCATGAACTTCGCCTTCGAAACTTTGTCACAGGTTCATCGCGGTGAACTGCCATTCGACCGCACGATCAAGGTGTCGATGACCGAGAGTCTGGAGAAAGAACAGATTCAGGGGCGGTTGCCTCACAACCTGGCAACAGTCGCTTCAATTCGCGAACGGGACCTCACCGATTTCGCGGCCGCACAATCAGTCGGTCTGGACAGCGACAAGGGTCGAACCGTTCTGAAAAACATCGCGCGCCGTCGTCGCCGCAGCGTCACACTGCTGGAAGAACTCAGCCTGCGAACTCAACGTCTGCTGCCCTGCATGAAACGTCTGCAGCAGATTTCCGCACGCATGATCGACCTGCAGGATCAGATTCGAAACCTGCAGGATCTGACTTCAGCCAGAGATGAACGCATTGCCATGCAAAAGGAGCTGGATGACCTGATCTGCCTGACAATGGAATCCCCCAATTCACTTGGCGAGAAGATCGAGTTCCTCCAGCTGAGGTATGAAGAATACGAAAAGGCCATGCGTGACCTCTCCGGTGGCAACCTTCGACTGGTGGTTTCCATTGCCAAGAAGTATCGCAACCGAGGCCTCACGTTTCTGGACCTGATCCAGGAAGGCAACACCGGCCTGATGCGAGCGGTCGACAAATACGAGTACCGTCGAGGCTACAAGTTTTCGACGTATGCGACGTGGTGGATTCGGCAGGCGATCACCCGTGCCATCGCAGACCAGGCACGCACAATTCGCATTCCCGTGCATATGATCGAAACCATGTCGCGACTTCGCGCGGCCGGTCGTGACCTCCTGCAGGACATGGGTCGCGAGCCGACTGTTGAAGAAATGGCCGAAGTGGCGGATGTCCCCATCGAAGAGGCGCGCCGAGTGATGCGGATCTCGCGTCAACCGATCAGCCTGGATAAACCGATCGGCGAAGGCGAGGACAACAGCTTCGGTGAATTCGTCGAAGACAAAAGTAACGACAGTCCCGTCAGCAATGCTGCGTCAGAGATGCTCAAGGACAAAATCGACTCAGTCCTCAAAACGCTGACCTATCGCGAACGTGAAATCATCAAGCTGCGATATGGACTCGGGGACGGATATACCTACACGCTGGAAGAAGTAGGTCGCATCTTCAAGGTCACCCGCGAACGAGTCCGACAGATTGAAGCGAAGGCGGTTCGCAAGCTGCAACACCCGGTCCGCAGCCGCCAGCTCCAGGGCTTCCTGGAAGGGATCACCGCCATCGCCGGGCACTAGTCCCGGGCTGCGGCACGAGCGTGCCAGCCAGCGAATCCTCTGTCATCTGAATCACCCCGGCAGCAACAGCCGGGGTGATTTTTTGCGCACCTCCTCTGGCATGGGGCGGAGATCGGAACCTGACACGGTGATCCTCGCCATGAATCACGATGCCGCTAAACCAAACTGATCAACGTCCCATCGTGGAGAATCTCGATGACGCCGGTTAGAATCGCCGCCGTGCTCAATTCGTCACGCCTTTTGCGGAGTTCTTTCACATGGCTGTTGAAACGTCTCTGGCCCTCCAGCAATTGCATCACGTGCTTCAGCAGCTGGGAGATGCCGAAGCACTTCTTGCTCACGGCCCAAAACGTATCGCTGCAGCTAAAAAGAAGATTGCAACCGCCGCAGAAATCTGTGCCGATCAGAAAGAACAGATCAAAACGATCCGCAAGACGTCAGACCAGAAATCATTGACGCTCAAGTCACACGAAGCAGACCTCCTGAAGCAGACCCAGCGCCTGAATGAAGCAAGTTCCAACAAAGAATACGACATCGTTCAGGGTCAGCTCGGAACCATACGGTCGGCCAAAGATTCGCTGGAAGACGAAATCCTTGCGCTCCTGACAAACGTCGATGAAGCCGCAGACGACACGGCGACCGCCGAGAACGAAGTCATGCAGCTCACAGCACGGTGCAGGGAAATCGAAGCCGAAGTGGAAGCGAAAGAACCAGGCATTCTCGAAGACGTTGAGCGATTCCACGGCGCCATCGCTGAAGCAGAATCCGCGATTCCGGCCGGTGAGTCACGCGGCAAATATGAGCGACTGAGAGCATCCATGAAGTCAGGCGCACTGTCAGAAGTTCAGGACGCATTCTGTTTGGCCTGTAACACCAAAGTGATCGCCCAGGACTGCGTGCGGATAAAAATTGGCGAATTTGTCAGCTGCCGTCAGTGTGGACGGATTTTATACATTGCAGAGTGATTCCTGGGAGTAAAAACTGACGGCGTGGCAGCCCATTTCACCGGAGTGCGGCGGAAACACGATTTGTGATTGTCTTCAGAATCTCACGAAGACGCGTGTAACATTTCCTGGAGGAATCCGGATTCCCTTCCGGAAACGCCACCTGAGTCATCGCAATGCCTTTTCCAGAGACACGCTGGTCCATTATCCACCGCGCCGCTGGGAAGCCTTCGCTGGAGACTCGAGCGGCCCTTGAAGAACTGTGTACTGCGTGGAGCGAACCGGTGCTGGCCTTTGTCCGGCGTCGCGTCCCGACACGAGAGCAGGCGGAGGACATCACTCAGGATTTTTTTGCCCACATCATCGGCGGAGAATTCCTGAGTCGCGCAGACGAAAGGGCAGGGCGATTTCGATCGTTTCTGCTGCATGCGCTCCACTGCTTCCTCGCGGACAAACACGACTTCGATCGAGCAAAAAAACGCGGAGGCGATCAGATCACCATCTCAATCGACAACACTGAACTGCAGCCGATGCAGGGTCTCACACCGGAAGCAGAATTCGAACAGCGATGGGTGCGAAATCTGTTACGACGATCTCTGGCGCAACTGTCTGAAGAATATCAGGGATCACGGCGGCGACTGTTCGACCTGCTGAGCGGACAGCTTGATTCTGACAGTCGACCTCAGACGCAGCAGATCGCTGAGGAACTGGGGATGACGGACGGAGCGGCCCGGGTCGCTTTGCACAGGATGAAGTCTCGGTTGGGAGACCTGATTCGCAAAGAGATTGCCGACACGCTGCCACAGAACTGCGACATCGATGATGAAATCGGTCAACTCAGGCAGATCCTGGAGCAGAAAGGATGAGCAGCCGCGACCGACAACCAGATGAACTGGTCAGCCGACTCAACTCGAATTCACTACTGGACCTGGCCGCCAGCCGCATCGAAGCTCCCGAGACGCCACCACGTTTCAATTTGCCCACGCCCGACCAGCTTCAGCCGCAGTTTCCGGAGCTCGCTATCGGCGAAATGATCGGTTCGGGCGGTATGGGATGTGTCTATCGCGCGAGACAAATCAAGCTCGACCGTGTGATCGCTCTCAAAGTGCTGCCCACGGAACTCAGCGATGACAGTCTGTTCACAGAGCGGTTTGCTCGTGAAGCCCGGGCGATGGCCAGACTGCATCATCCGGGGATCGTGGGAATTCACGATTTCGGCAGCGTCGCAAACACGCACTACCTCGTGCTGGAGTATCTGGACGGATCCAATCTCCGTGAGCTGCAGAATGCCGGTCCGCTCGACTTCACTGAAGCCGTGCAGATCCTCGCACAAATATGTTCTGCTCTGGGCTACGCTCATTCCGAAGGAGTTGTGCATCGGGACATCAAGCCGGAGAACATCCTGTTCGATCAGTCCGGTCGAGTCGTGCTGGCCGACTTCGGGTTGGCGCGTCTGGCGATGGATTCCAACGCCCCCATCTCACTGACCCAGACTCGACAGGCCCTGGGAACATTGAACTACATGGCACCGGAACAGTGGGAAAACCCCAGGTCGGTTGACCACCGAGCGGACATCTACGCACTGGGAGTTTTGTTGTATGAAATGTTGACCGGGCGGATACCACGAGGCAGCTTCCCTCCGGCATCATCGCTGGTTGATCTGCCGCCAGCGTTGGATGATGTCGTCAACCGGAGCCTGCAACTCGACGCCGACGATCGCTACCAGTCGGTGGTTGAATTCGCGGATGCGCTTCGAGCCGCCGCCACGGGATCAGTGAAGCAGCGTCCGCTTGACTTTGCGGAGCACGGAACCGTGACCAATTTTCGCAACCTGGGCGCCGCGCTGATCAATCGGATTCCTCGCCCGGCTCCGGCTGTTTCCGCAGATTCCAGGGGAGCTTACTCGCACGCAAAGGTCGGTTGGTTCTTCTTCGCCGTCTGTACGGGGCTGATGCTCGCCCCGTGGAAAGGACGCCATTTCGGATTCACTCTCATGACGAATGATTTTCTCGACCTGTCGCTGGATGTTTCCAATTCCGTGATGTTGGTTGAAATTTTTACCGTCTGCCTGCTGTGCAGCCTGGAACGCCAGCTGCATCCCGTGCGTGTGCGGGTCATCAGCCTGATCATGCTGGGGTTGTGCATCGCTCAAATCGCCTATTTTCTGTTCGAGAATTCACACTCTGGCGAAAACCTGACAGGCTTGCCGTTCGTCTTTTTTCTGGCGGTGTGCCTGTTTACGGCCGAGTGGATCATTCGTTGCCTGCACGACCTGCAACAACACGCCCAGCGTTCCATGGTGTGGGCTTATCGCCTCCATCAACAGAAGGATGCGAGCCGCAAACGGGAACGGTCGGAACGCCTTCAGAAATGGATCCATTACTGGTCCAACCGCTTCCAGCGATGATTGAACGGCCTATTCCTGAACGTACGCGGCCACATCAGGACAGGTGCACACCAGATTTCGATCACCGAATGCCTGATCCAGACGATTGACCGGTGGCCAGTACTTGTATTCCCTCAGCCATGATGCGGGATAGGCAGCCTGCGACCGCGAATATCCGCGGTCCCAGTCGTCGGCAGTGACACATTCGGCGGTGTGTGGTGCGTGGCGCAAAACACTGTCTTCAGCAGGGATGCTGCCGGACTCCACCGCTTTCATCTCCGCATGGATCGCAATCATCGCCTCACAGAACCGATTCAATTCGGCAGGCGATTCACTTTCTGTCGGTTCGATCATCAGCGTCCCCGCCACAGGCCATGACATCGTGGGCGCATGGAACCCGAAATCCATCAGTCGCTTGGCCACATCGTCGATTAGTAATCCTGTCGACTCACACAGCGGCCTCAGGTCGAGAATACATTCATGAGCCACCAGGCCAGCGTCACCGCGGTAAAGCACGGGGAAGTATGGCTGCAGCCGATGAGCGATGTAGTTGGCGTTCACAATCGCCAGACGCGTCGCCTGAGTCAGGCCGTCTGCGCCCATCATCGCGATATACATCCATGAAATCGTCAGGATGCTGGCACTTCCATAGGGAGCTCCGGAAACGGCTCCCTCGTGGCGTTCAAGATGCCACGGATGTCCCGGCAGAAACTCGACCAGATGCTCTGCAACACCAATCGGCCCAACCCCAGGTCCTCCGCCGCCATGAGGAATACAAAACGTCTTGTGCAGGTTCAGATGGCAAACGTCTGCTCCGAGTTCGGACGGTGAACAAAGACCAAGCTGAGCGTTCAGGTTCGCGCCATCCATGTAAACCTGCCCACCGTGTTCGTGGACGATGTTGCAAATGTCGCGGATTCCCGTTTCGAACACTCCATGAGTCGACGGATAAGTGATCATCAGAGCGGCAAGCTGATCTGCGTGTTTGTCAGCCTGAGCCCGCAGATCGCTCAAATCAATGTTGCCTTCGTCGTCACAGGCGACCGACACGACTTTCATCCCTGCCATGACAGCACTGGCTGGGTTTGTCCCGTGAGCTGACACGGGAATCAGACAGACGTCACGCTGTTGATCCTGCGATCGATGGAATTCGCGAATTGCCAGCAGGCCTGCGAGCTCTCCCTGAGACCCCGCGTTGGGCTGGACACTCACCGCTTCAAAGCCGGTACATACAGCGAGCCAGGATTCCAGTTGTTTGATCATCGCATGATAACCGCGTGACTGGTCAGCCGGAGCAAACGGATGGAGTTGACTGACACTCGGCCAGCTGAGCGGCATCATTTCAGCCGCAGCATTCAGCTTCATGGTGCACGATCCCAGCGGAATCATGCTGGTATTGAGTGCCAGGTCGCGGGATTCGAGTCGATGCAGAAATCGCATCATCTCGGTTTCGGTATGGTACTTCAGGAATTCCGTCTGACTCAGGACGGCTCCCTGCCGCTCACTTGATTCCGGGATCCGCCGTTCGCCGGCATCGGTGAGAATCGGATTGGAACCGGTCAACACCCGCAACAGTTCGGCAACTTCTTTGGAAGTACTCAATTCGTCGAGGGAAATCCCCACATCACCATTGGCAAATTGACGCAGGTTGAATCCGGCAGCGAGCGCAGAGTCGATCATGTCCGGCCCGGCAACAATCCGGATCGTATCAAAGAACTCAGAGTGCCGCAGTTCGATGCCAGCGCCCACCAGCCCGGCAGCCAGCTGGCACGTCAGACCGTGAATCCGTTGAGCCATCCTCTTCAATCCCTGCGGACCGTGCCAGGCGGCATACATTCCCGCCATGACTGCGAGCAACACCTGAGCCGTGCAGATATTGCTCGTCGCCTTTTCTCGACGAATGTGTTGTTCTCGTGTCTGCAACGACAACCGAAACGCCGGACGCCCGGCGGAATCACGCGAGACTCCCACAATGCGACCGGGGAGTTTGCGTTTCAGAGAGTCCGTACAGGCGATCCAACCGGCATGTGGCCCTCCGAATCCCATGGGAACACCAAACCGCTGGGCACTGCCGACAGCGATGTCTGCACCAAGATCTCCCGGCGACTGCAACAGCATCAGGCCAAGCAAATCGCAGGCCATGACGGTCCTGATCCCGGCCTCGCGCGCCCGCTCGATGATGACCCGCGGGCTGCCGATCCCGCCGCTCGTGCCAGGATACTGCAACAGAATTCCAGCAATCGTCTGATCAAACGTCCATGTGTTTTCATCGCTCACGTCGATCTCAATGCCCGCCGGTTCGGCTCGCGTTCGGAGAACAGCAATCGTTTGAGGGTGACATTCAGCAGAAACCAGAAACCGTGGGGCGCCACGCCGCGAGGCAATACACATCGCCATGGCTTCAGCAGCAGCCGTCGGTTCATCCAGCAGCGATGCGTTGGCGACGGGAAGGCCACTGAGTTCCGTGATGACTGTCTGAAAAATTAGACAGGCTTCAAGACGTCCCTGAGAAATTTCAGGCTGATAAGGAGTGTAGGCCGTGTACCATCCGGGGTTTTCCAGAATGTTTCGCTGGATGACGGGCGGTGTGACACAACCATGGTAACCGGCTCCGATGAGCGAGCGGATCAATTGATTCTGATCCATCATTTCAGACAGTTCATGCAGAGCCTGTTGCTCTGTCATGGCATCGGGAAGCCCAACGCCTGCTTTCTGGCGCCGGATGGCCGCCGGAACCGCTGCGTCGATCAACTCATCGACACTCGCAAAACCCACCTGCCGGGCCATGTCAGCAGCCACGGCACCGCATGCCCCCAGATGACGACGATCAAATCGAGTACTGGTATCTGACGCGTTTGCGATGACGTCCGTCATCATCAATTGTCTCCCGGAGAGTTTTAGACGTACTGGAATCTGCCTGCGAAACTGCTCAGCAACCTGGCTGGAAACAGGCCCGCGTCACTCGCTGATCAGCTTTTCGTAATCCGCCGCAGCCATCATGGAATCCAGGGCCGCCGGGTCGCTGAGGCGCACGCGGATTAGCCAGCCATCGGTGTACGGCGCCGAGTTCACGGACGTCGGGTCGTCTTCGAGAGCCACATTGACTTCAGTAACGACCCCGCTGATTGGAGCATAAATGTCGCTCGCAGATTTCACGGATTCAACGACGGCCAGCTCCTCGCCGGCCTCCACCGCGCGGCCGATCTCGGGAAGTTCCACGTAGACCAGTTCCGTCATTTTTTCCTGAGCAAAATCTGTGATTCCGATCGTGACGACATCGCCGCCGTCATCACGCACCCATTCGTGGGATTCCGAGTATCTCAGGTTCTCGGGAACACTCATTGAACTCTCCTGATGGCTGACCAAAGTCGGGCCCGTGCAAAGTGTCGGCGGTCTGTTCGCGATTCAAAAAAGTGCCCCGGCGACGCTTCTGACTCCGGAGTCCCCGCCGTCTGTTTCCGGATTGGCCGAAATCGACCCGACCGTTCCGTCGCCCGGAAATTTTGATTGAAGAATCCTAAACGAATGGTTTCTTCACCACCTGGCACGGGTACTGTTTTCCTCGGATTTCCATCATCAATTCTGTTCCGGGCATATGATTCCCGGTTTGGATCCAGACCAGCGCGATTCCACACTCCAGCGAGGGCGATACGCCACCGCTCGTCACGGTTCCAACCGATTGCCCGGCCGATGAAATCGCGTAGCCTGGTCGCGGGGGAGGTGCCTTCGCGGTCTGTTGCACAGCCACCAGGCGATGCAGAACGCCGTGATTCGTCTGATCGACCAACACGGGCTTCCCGTTGAATTGCGGCTTTGTCATGTCGACAGCAAAGCGGAGGCCACATTCCATGGGCGTCCGCTCCGGCGTAAGATCGTTGCCATTGAGCGGATAGCATTTCTCAAGTCGCAGAATGTCACGGGCTCCGAGACCGGCCGGGGCTGCCCCCGCGTCAACGACGGCGTCCCACCAGATTCCCAGGAACTCCGGTGTACAAAACAACTCGAAGCCGTCCTCCCCGGTGTAGCCGGTGCGGCAAACGAGGAAGCGCCCCATTCTCCGCGGCATGTCAAGAATTCCGAACCGGCCGGGCAAAGGAAGAGGATGCGGTTCCCCGGCTGCTTGCTGAATCGATGCGAACCACTTCGCCGAATCCGGACCCTGAACAGCAATGCCACCAAACTGACTGCTGGCATTCTCCAACGTGACATCGTCCGGCAGTTTCCCCGCTATCCACTCGTGGTCTGCATCAACCATTGACGCATTGACAACCAGCAGCCAGGTATGGGCATCCAGACAGTAAACGATGAGGTCATCGATGATTCCGCCCGCATCGTTGAGCATCAGACTGTATTGCCCCTCACCAGGCTGCAGTGAAGTCACAGACGAAGTCAGGACAAGGTCGAGCGCCGCTGCACCGGCGCCCTCACTGGCTGCACGAACGAACAGTTGCCCCATGTGAGAGATGTCAAAGACACCGCCACTGGAACGAACCGCCTGAGCCTCCTGTTTGATTCCGGAAAACTGCACGGGCAGGCTCCAGCCGGCAAAATCGACCATGCGACCCTTCAATTCCAGGTGGCGGCTGTTGAGTGGTGACAATACTGGTTTCGGCATAGATCTGTCGTGTTCAACGTGAAAGGCTGTAACGATGGGCGTCGCGATCAACGTGGGCCGGCAGCCATCACGGCTGCGTCCGTATGTTCTGCGTATGTCTCAAAGTTTTTATGGAAACGATTCGCCAATTCCCTGGCTGTTTCTTCCCATTCGGCAGGATCTCGCCAGGAAAGCTTTGGTTGCAGCATTTCGCCTGGGACACCATCGCACTCCGTGACAGCAGCCAGACCAAAGACGTCGTCGGTATCAGTGGCAGCAGTCCGCAATGCGCCCGAGTGAATCTGGTCAATGATCGCCCGAGTAAATCGCAGCGGCATGCGGCTGCCAACACCATAGGCGCCACCCGACCAGCCTGTGTTCACCAGCCAGACGGCGGCACCATGCTGTTTGATCTTCTGTGCCAACAGTTCGGCATAGCGCGATGGATGCCAGACCAGAAATGGTCCGCCGAAGCAGGGCGAAAACGTTGCTTCCGGTTCGTTGACTCCCATTTCGGTGCCGGCCACTTTGGCCGTGTAGCCGCTGATGAAATAGTACATGGCCTGTTCAGGAGGGAGTTTTGCGACGGGCGGTAGGACGCCGAACGCATCGCAGGTCAGAAAAATGACATCCGACGGATGCTTCGCCAC
>JBDOMX010000128.1:0-2906 GCA_039831615.1 Planctomycetaceae bacterium | reverse complement strand
AACCCGGTTTTCCTCCACGAGTATTTCTCCGGAGGCCGCTCGAAATCATGCTTCTCATTACTGTAGCCCCAACCGCCAACACCATCTTTTTCAGCGTCAGTGATGTATTCGCTCTCAGCCACAAATCGCCTGAACTGACCGAAAGTGACTTCATAAGCTCCGATGTAGAACGGTTCTTGAATCGTCACCTGATGACGCGGTCTCTCTGATTGTCCAGCATTGGGGTCCGTCTCAGGCGATCCCATCAAGAATTCTCCAGCAGGAATCAGCATGAGCTTTCCCGCCAACTCATGCTCTATGAGAGATTCTGCATTTGCCAGAGCCTGCTCTGTTTCAACAGGGGCCGCGTCTCTGACTATCCGAAAACCAATGTCACACCTTCTGGTAATAGGCGGCACGCCAAATCGTCGACCCACGCGACATGCTCCAGGCCGGTAAAGAAAAGTCCCTCCTCGAAAGACGCGTTTGTTGCCGGTCTGGGGGACAAAATCGGCAGGCTTCAAATAGCGGTCCTCCACGAAGACATCCTGGCACCATTCGCCAGCATTACCGTGTGTATCATGAAGTCCAAAAGGATTCGGAGGAAATGAGCCAACCACGGAGGCGAATGTAAAACCATCGTCCCAATTCCCACACAGTCTTCTGATGTCTGACTGAGATGAAATCGTATTGAAGAGGGATTGATCTGCAACATTTTCGAACTGAATCATGGACTCTGGATTCATGCCCCAGCCAAATGGAGTTGTTGTCCCAGCGCGACCGACGTATTCCCTCTCAGCTTCTGTGGGGAGCCTGAAACTGTAATCTTGATAACTGGATGTCAGCCAGTGACAATAAGCGACAGCATCATTCCAACTCACGTTGACAACCGGGTTTCGATCCTTCTGTATAAAGCCGGTATTGCGCCAGGAAAACTGCTTGCCTTGAGTGATGAAATCTTGTGTTTTTGCATCAAACCCTGAGCCACCCAGTCCATCTTTCTCTGCATCAGTCACGTATCCCGTCGCACTGACAAAGCGACGAAATTGTTCATAAGTGACTTCGTGCATTCCAATGTAAAAGGCGTTCTTGATGTGAACGACATGTTGCGGTCGTTCAATGACCAACGATTCGTCTTCACTATCCAACGTCCCCATCAAAAACTCTCCGGCAGGGATTAAGACCAAAGTTCCAGCGAGTTCGTCTTCAATTCTGACGACTTCCAGTTCTTGAGCTTTTTCCTCATGGGCGTCCTGTCTGTTTTCAGGCTCTGCCTCAGCAACAGGCCGTTCGGTCGTTGTAGATTGGTGCTCAGCATTCACGTCGGATCCAGCAGTGCCCGCATCGCTTTCAGGTATTGGCAACTCGCGATCAGCCGTTGTTGTACTGGACTCCGGGGCATCGGAAAGCGGGGCTTCATCATTCCCAACCATCTCTTCAGAAGGTGATGGTTTAACGTATGTCGAACCTGGCCCGCAACCTGAGAGAATGGAAAGTGTGAGAGAGAAGCATGTCAGGAGTCTGATTGCCGTTTTCATTTTGTGCCCAGAGAATGAGGTAAGGGTCAGAAACAAATTTCCCAAGGTCGAAGAGATGAAGAGAGATTTATGAAGACTCAGGCAGACATTCGACTTTGTGATGTCGTCTAAACCGCAGGTGTAGATTGGTGAAAAGAATTTCAATTTCGCTTTCCGTATGCGGTACAGGCGGACGGCCCTGAGTTACTGATATCGTTCAAGGGCGCGAAATAGTAAGTTGACGCACGTACTGTAACTTCCCTGCTTTCCATAGTGCTCCACCGCGTCCTGCATCCGTCGACGCAATTCGTCTTCACCGAGACGATCCAGCTCCTGCTTCAGATAGGCGACGACGGCCGTATTAGCGCTGCCTCGGTGCCCGCCTTCCTGAGCCAGAGTGCCGCTGGCAACATCATCGGCCAGCTGCTCATCGATTTGTTTAGACAACGCGCTCCAATTTGGCATTACAACCTCCAGTCGGTGACCTACCGTGAACTACCAGCAGCTGTAATAGAACAGCTGCTGGTCAGCTCCTGATGCATGCAGCTCGCCTCAGAATAACTGCCCATCTTCACTTTGAACGTTGAGCCGCTCGTGGGATTTTTCTCGGTTGCCCACTGACAGGACACCATTCCGTTCCACAATCTCTTCCGTCGCAATCAAATGCTGAATAACGGCTTCAGCAGATTCGCGAAACTTTGAGCTGGTCTGACCGAATCCAAGGACTTTGGCGACTGTCTTTAGTAGTTCACTTCTTTCGGCGCTGAGGTTCTCTTTCAACAGCAGAACGAGTGCTAAAGCAACTTCACTGGGAGGAATATTCTCCGGCTTCTTCAGCGTCTTGCTGGTGACACTCGATCGGTCTCGAACCACCGATTCACGTCGCTGCGTTAAGTTGACGAACTCTCCTTCTCTCGTGACTTCATTCCGCCGTATTAGCCGCGTAATGGACTTCTTAGCTGCCTCGACGATTCGGCTGCCAGCACGTGACGCCGCAAGAGTGGCCAGTCGGCGGGCAAGTTCGTCGCGATGAATCGGCCCCTCGATTGCGACGACCTTCAACGTTGCCTTGTCCAGCTCTGCCGGAGTCATCTCCAGAATCGAAGATGTTATCGTAAATCCTGACAACGCCTCTTGGTATGTCTCTACCGGGATGCCAAACGGATCTGATTCAGGCGTTGTTTCTTCCGAAACTTCGACTCTTGCCCGTGCTGGGGAGTCTTCGTTTTTGCTATCACTTGGTACCGATCGCTCAACAGTTGAATTTGGAGTCTCGACAAGTGGGGAATCCCCTGCCCTAACTGCTTCAATTGCGGTGAGCACTTTCTTTAGTGCCGTTTCAGGTTGTTGGTACCAATCAGTACCCCATATTCGATGAATCTTCCAGCCGCGCGCTATTAGCACTTCTTC
>JBDOMX010000647.1:0-2906 GCA_039831615.1 Planctomycetaceae bacterium | reverse complement strand
CACTATTCCTCGGGAAGTTCAACCACCTTTTCGCACAGATTCCGTCGGTACAGACGGCACCGCCGATAAACTACTTAACGATCAACAGCAGCATACTCGCCATGCAACGCGTGTCAGTGCCCGCCGCGTCGGAATTCGTACAGCAGGATTCCCGCAGCGACGGCGGCGTTGAGGGAGTCGACTCGGCCGAGCATGGGGATGGCGATCTGCTGATCGCATGTGGCCAGCAGCGATGCGGCGACGCCGCGTGGTTCGCTGCCGATGATGAATCCACATGGCCGCGAAGCATCCACGTTCCACGCGGGGGTTGATGATTTTTCACTGGCGGCCAGGATCTGAAACCCGCAGTCCCGCAACGCTGTGACCGCTTCCTGCAGTTGTTCGACCCGGACGATCGGAACGTGATTGACAGCCCCGGCCGACGCGCGTGCGACCTGTGGAGTCACTCCCGTTTGTTCGCGGGTGCCGAGAATCACGGCGGTTACGGCCATGGCATCGCATGAACGCAACATGGCTCCCAGGTTGTGGCCGTCCTGTATTCGGTCACAGATCACAACCAGCGCTGTCCGCTGCGGTGATTGTCCGTCTTCGTTCAGGATCTGGCTGAGTTGCTGCAGTGTCCGGTACGGGAATGGACCCATCTGAGCGGCAAGGCCCTGGTGGTGTCGGCTGCCACAGAGTTCGGTGAGTCGGTCGGCGGTCACGTGTTCGATGCCGGCAAACTTCTGCGAATGTTTATCATGGCGAGGCAGAATATCGGCCAGTTCGGTCTGAATTTCAGCGGTCGCACACAGTCGCGTGAAGGGCCAGATTCCGGCCTTCAACATCTCGATGACTGCATGACGACCGGTCAGCCAGTTGCGCTGGTGGCTGGCATCCAGTTGTTTTCGGCGGCCGCGGCGTTTATCAGACATGCGGATTCTCCAACCCCGGCGGTGGAGGCTGACTGTCGTTTCGATTCGTGCTGGACGTGGGTGCAGGTGTCAAGGCTCAGGAACCAGCGAATCAGGGTCCGGATGCCACGGAGGACAGCCCGCTGGCAATGTGATCGACAGCAGCCGGGGCCATGTGGTTGAAGTAATCCCACGAGTGTCCACCGGCCGACGTTTCAAAATCGCGTTCGTGCATAATGCCGGACGACGACAGTTTCATTGCGAGTCGGGAACAACCATCGAACCAGTCCGTGTCGTCAGGGTCGCAGCACAGGAACTGATGTCGAGGCCACGCGAGTGGATGCAGGTTCAGCACCACGGTTTCCTGACGTGCGTCTTCGAGCGATGCATACATTGAATCGAGAGGCAAACCGTGTCCGTGCAACTGATGGAAATCAATGGCCGGTGAAATGGCGGCAACCACGGGAAATTCGCGCGCGTAACGATAAGACAACTGGAGGACACCCTGTCCGCCCATGCTCACGCCGAGCAGAGCGATTTGCGGAGGGCAAATCTGCCATCGAGACTCGATGAAGGGAACAATGGATTCTCGCAGCCACTGCATGGGTGTAACCTCGGAAGCAAAGTCGACACACGTCCGATCCAGCCACCATGATTGTCCGCCATCGGGACACACGGCGATGAGTTGGTGGTCATGGAACAGCTGAGAGAACACCCGATTTTCGCTCAATCCAATACGACCGTGGCCGTGAAGAAACAGCACACAGCCAATTGGACTGTCGCCGGCTGGTTGATAGATTTCAACAGGGCGCCCGTCAACGTTCACGGTGGACCAGTTGGAGAGCACGTCCTTTGTTGGAGTCCGCAACGGCCTGATGATGTTTCGGAGGGCTCGGAACATGGATGACAGCGGTGCCGTTTTGGAGGAAAAGCATTGGTCGCACCAAACGTGAGATCACCTTCCTGTCGGACAGAGGATGACTCAGGCCTGCCAACAGCAGCATGTCGTTTGGGGTGCCTGATGGACATCTTCCTGACGATCGGTGATGTTTCGAGTGTCGGACGTGTCATTTTTCGTTTTCCGCAGATTCAGCAGTGGATTTCGTCATTCTGACCAGCCGTCCATCCTGTAGAATAGGCGCTGAACTTCAGTCCCGTGGAGACCGTGAGCCGTGATCATCGAAAAGCAGTACAAATTCTATGCGGCCCATCGTAACGAAACGCTCAAAGACAAATGCAGCAACATCCACGGGCATCGATACGGGCTCAGGTTGCACTTTGAAGTCGAACGTGACGGCGATATCAGTACGCTGTTCGGTGATTTTGACGACAGGATCGAGCCGTGGCTCAAACAACAATACGACCATGGGATGCTCATCAATCGACATGATCCCCTCTACAAGGTGTTGCAGGAGTACTGCCAGGCATCAGGTGAGCGGCTGCGATTCAAGGTCATCGACGGCGCCACCAGCGTCGAGAATCTGGCATGGACGATGTTCAGCGAAGTCACAGAAATGGGCTTTCGACTGGCGCGCATTGAAATTCAGGAAACCGACACATCAACTTTCCTGTACACCCGCGATGACTGGACCCAGGATAACCGTCACTTTGCCGATCGGCAACAGCCGGCAGCGTCAGCCGGGTAACAGGTTTCTCGCTGTCGACGACCGTTTCGCCGTATTCGTCCCCACAACAGAACAACCCGCGACCGGGTCCTGCCAGTGCTGCATGCTGAATTGAAGCGGCCAGACGCCGAATGTTTTCGACGCGAGTTGCGGCTGCCCGCATCGGCTGTTGCGTCGTCAATCTGCTGGTTCCGAGATTGACCGGGCAGAATGCTGTGTCAGGACGTACAGATGACAACGGAATGGCAGCAGGACCCGTCAGGGGTGTGACCGGCATGCCGCCGGTCTAAGCGATGCAGGTTACGTGATTTGAGAGAAGTTGCCTGTGCGGATGAAGCTGCGTCTGTTCCCGGTTAATGCGTTCGGTGTAGAAGCATTCTCGCTGGGG
>JBDOMX010000032.1:0-2906 GCA_039831615.1 Planctomycetaceae bacterium | reverse complement strand
ACCTCATCTTCGTGGAGACCGTTCACAATTTGAGCCGCTATTCTTCAACTCAAACTGATTAACGGACAGACACTAGTTATGTCTGGCTGGACCACGGCGAACTGGCGTCGGTGGCACGGGCCGATCGGCGCCCCGTGCACCAATCAACGGCGCCTGTGCCACATCCCACAATCACTCCTCAATCGCTGCCGCCCACTGAGCATGAAGAATCGCCACTGCAGGCGCTGTTCGATCTGCTCTTCTGAGTCAACGGGCGAATGCCGGCACCGGCGATCCATTGTGGTCACGGACTACTGGGCGCCGGCTGTGTCGTCGACGACACCCAAATGAGTTTCCAGCAGCCGCCCCAGGTCCGGGCCTCTGGCGGTCATGGAAATGACCTTGCCCTCGGTGTCAACGAGAATCACAGTCGGAATCCCTGTGATGGCATACCGTGTGGCCATTTCACTATTGCCGTTTTCGTCCGGCATGATGTTTTGCCACGGCAGCTGAGCGTCCTGCATATAGGCATCAAAGTCTGCGCGGTCCTGATCCAGATTGACACCGACAACCTGAAACCCCTTCTCGCCATACTTTGACAGGTTCTTTTTTACGTTGGGGATTTCAGCTCGACACGGGCCGCACCATGTGGCCCAGAAATCGATGAGCACGAATTTGCCTCGGTAGCTCTCCCAGTCAAACTCAGTTCCATCAGCTGTGATTCCATGCAGTTCCATAAACTTGCCAGGTAAATTCAGTCGTCGAAGCGTCCCCGCCACTTCGAGTGCCAGCGCCTGAAAGTCAGGATTGTCGGAGTCCTCCAGCATCGGTACAAGGCGTGACAGAATCTGAACTGAAATCTCAGGTTGGCTGTCACCCAGTGCCTGGCCCAACTGTGCAGCAAAGCCCGCACCGTCGTCATCCAGACCATATTTTTCGATAAACGCGAAGATGTCGGTGACAATCGACTCCTTGCTATCGGGGCTTTGCAATGTTTCGAAGACTCCCTGCTGAAGTAACTGAAATTCAGCGGCACGAACGATGGTTGGGCGAGGATCGTCCTGCAGTGATTTGGCAAGCTTCAGCAAATCTGTTTTAGACTCTGGATCGAACCGGGCAAGCAGAGAAAGTCCACGGAATTGTTCGTCGACGGCCCGCGCAGCATCCTCGTCGTTGACTTCGCCGGCCAGAATCCTGTCGGCTGCCGTCATCACGGCGGCAACCTGTTTTTTGAGGTGGGCGATGATCGCTTCCTGGGTGCGCTCACTCGGCTGCCGCTGCTTGATTTCATTGATGAACAGGAACAGTTCTCTGGCAGTTCCTTCGGGAACCGCGAACAGATCTGGTTCATTTTTGGCAGCATCGCCGTCCTTTGATACAACAGGCTCTTCTGACGCAACAGGCTCCTCTTTTGCTGTAGAAGACTGTTCATCGTCAGCGCACCCCGGAGTCGACGACGACGCAAAAAGCAGTGACAAGACCAGCAGCCAGCGGAAAGAACGATCGAATGAAGCCATGGAGCAACCAAAGGCAGGAGGCAGGGAACCAAACAGTTTTGTTGCGTGAAGAATCCCGGGGCAGCGGCAGGCTTTCAAGGGAAACTGTGTCTTTCAATGGAGATTGGCGACTTAATTGCGAGTCTTCTCACTGCGAGCCGCCTCTTCCGCTGGTTTTTTGGTTTCGGATCGGCCAGCGGCGATTGCTTCGTACAGCTGAGCCAGCGGCAGCAGTACCGATTCCAACTGGTTCAGATAGTCAGAATCCGTGTGGTCGTCGCGATGCGGCCTGATTTGCTCAAGGCGTTTTTCCAGTTCATCGCGGCGGTCTCGTTGCTCCGCACTCAACTGCCGTTCCTCATCGCTGCGAATCAGATGCCACCGGCGAGCCAGTCTGCCGTCCACATCGGTGTCACCATCTGCCACGTCCAGTTTTACACCTTTGTAGGCTGAGACGCGGCTGCCCAGTCCGTCTCCGTTGTCGTCCAGCAGCGAATGTTCTGTCGCCAGTCGGCCATTTGACTGATAGAACTCATCAGTTCGACGTGCGGCCAGAATCCAGGCTTCCAGGAGCGACACCTGACCGTCCCGATTCAGGTCGGCGACCTTGCCTGCAATGGCCGTGGACATGGCTTCGCCAAATCGAGCCAATTGGAACTGACTCCCATCTTTCGTGGCCGTGAGCACGACACGATCGGGGCCGCTCACGGCATTGATAAATGGGGCACTGCTCGAAGCGCAGTTGATGAGTGCTATGGGACGTTTTGAATCCTTGAGCAGTGCTGCGATTTCGGTCGCCGTCATGTCAGGGCCCCGCAGATTGAACCGCGCGGTTCGTCCATCGAATGTCCCGTGGCCGATCAGAATGATCCACAACGGTTCCCGCGACGGATCCGCGGTCAACTCCTTGATTGTCTGGCTCAGGATGTTCTTGTCGGGCGGTGTGTCGTCGAGTCCAATCACCAGAAAACCTGCGTCAGCAGATTTCGCGGCGGCTTCCCAGCGCTCTGCCCAGGACTGAAACATGGAAGCATAATCGGCGCTGCCGGCCGCACCGACAACAACTAACACGTCCTGCCGTTCCGGGACTTCCTCGCCCATAACGCCCGGGACACCGATAGCGGCCAGTAAAATGACGATACAAAGCGAAGTGTCTGTTCGGCTGTTCACAGGCGATCGTGAGGAAAAAACGGTGGTCGACAAGCAGGGCCAACATGATACGAATGATTGAACTCTACGCTCTTGCACGGTCGTCACCAACCCGGACCTTCGATTTCACTGTTAATACAGATGTCAGGTAATGGCATTGGCTCAGGAGATCGGTTGTTCTCAGGATCACTCGTCGTTGGAATATCGTTTCAGAATCTCGATTTCGCTCTGAATGCCGTGATCATTCGTCTCCACCATCCATGTGTCTGTCTTGTGACTGAG
>JBDOMX010000055.1:0-12972 GCA_039831615.1 Planctomycetaceae bacterium | reverse complement strand
GAGCGCGTCAGTCAATTGAGGAAGAAATGACGTTTCAGTCCCAGGTGCCGGAAGCTCGGGTTGAAGCAGCACGCGACAGTGTCACGGAAGTCATCGCCCGACTTGACCAGGACAGCGAGTAGGAGCCACGTCCATGAACGACATCAGGATTCCGTTCACTCGTTCCCCGGGACGCGTGAGCCTGTCAACTCTGCCTGCAGAAGATGGCTCCGATTCAGCCAACAGCGAACCCTCTGTGGCCGGCATTGAAATCGTGCAACAACTGTTTGGAAGTCTGCATGCGGCCATCGAAGATCTTCAGGCACAGCAACGACAGTCACTTCACGAACTTCAACTGGTAGCAATCGAACTCGCGGCCGCTGCTGCCTCATGGCTCACGATGACCGTCATCGACCGAAACCAGTTCAACATCGAACAACTGGTCGCCCGATCCATCGAAGAGCTCGGAGGCGTTGCGCCGGTGACCGTGCGGCTGAACCCCCTGGACCATCAACTCTTTCAGCGGCTGCAACAGGCGGACGAAGTAAGCCCGCAGCTGCCGGCTGAAGTGGAAATCGTCAGCGATGTCAACGTGGCACGCGGCGGCTGCATCACAGAATCTGAAACAATCTCACTTGTCACTGACCTCGAAACCCGCCTGGCGTCTGTACGTCAGGCGTGGCTGGAGAACCTTGATGACGCTCAGACTGAACGTCGAGCAACTGGCCGAAATGGCTGGGAACCAGGCCGTGTTCCGGACCGTCGGGAAACTGCGTAGTGCGAGAGGGCTGTTACGCGCGTCGCTTCCTGCATCTGTCGGGGAGTTGTGCCGCGTGCGCCTTCCGGACAGCGGATTTCTGACGGCGGAAGTGGTTGGATTTGATGAAGACGGATCGCAGCTCATGTGCTACGACAGCACATCCGGCCTGCGCCCCGGACTCGATGTCACTGCGCTCGGACAGCGACGAAAGGTACCGACCGGCCCGGAACTGCTGGGCAGAGTGATCGACGGGATCGGCCGTCCCCTCGATGATCTTGGACCGCTGAATACAACCGGAACGCGCCGCGAGCAGGCCCATGTGCCGGCTGCCATGACGCGATCCCGCATTCGCACGCCACTCGTCACCGGCCAGCGTGTGATCGACAGTTTGATCACCATTGGACGAGGTCAGCGGGTGGGACTGTTCTCGGGAAGCGGCGTCGGTAAGAGCACCCTGATGGGGGAAATCGCGCGCGGTGCCTCGTCCGATGTCAACGTCATCGTGCTTGTGGGGGAACGCGGACGCGAAGTGCGCCCGTTTATCGAAGATTGTCTGGGCGAGGCGGGACGTCGACGGAGTGTGGTTGTGGTGGCGACCTCGGACGAGACGCCGCTGATGCGAATTAAGGCTGTTCTTACCGCCGTGACGGTCGCGGAGGCCTTTCGAAGCCAGGGCGCTGACGTTCTCTTCTTTCTGGACAGCATTACGCGACTCGCGATGGCTCAGCGCGAACTGGGACTCCTGCGAGGAGAACCACCTGGAGCACGAGGATATCCGCCGTCGGTTCAGTCACTGCTGGCCGAGGTTCTGGAACGTCTCGGTGCCGGGGATACCGGCACGATCACCGGTCTGATTACGGTACTGGTTGAAGGAGATGATATGGACGAACCGATTGCTGACGCAGCGCGTTCAATCCTCGACGGACACATCGTGCTCAGTCGCGACCTGGCAGAGAAGGGGCACTACCCGGCCGTTGACGTTCTGGCAAGTGTGAGCCGCCTGTTCTCGGAGATTACGTCCGACGAGCACGCCAGGCATGCGCTCTCTGTGCGCAAGATGCTCGCATCGTACAACCGCATGGAGGACCTCATCCAGATTGGCGCGTATCAGACGGGAACATCGCCGGAAGTCGACATGGCCATTCGACTGCGTCCCGCAGTCGAACGATTCCTGCAGCAGTCCGAAGGCCGGCAATCGACCTGGGAAGATACTCAGTCACAGCTTGGCCTTTTGGGCCAGGCATGGCAATCGAGTGTGGTTGGCACGGCGGCCACCTCGCCAACCACGACGGCTGACCAAAGAAATAGCCCATGAAAAAATTTCGATCACGCCTTCAAAGTCTCTATCGGCTGCGAGACCAGCAGGAACAGCTGGCACGTGCGCATGTCGCAACCTGCCAGCAACAGAACCGCAATGCAGAACAGAAAACGGACAATCTGAAGCAGTTGGTGAATGCGGCATCAGCAGCGATGAACGTGTTGTTTTCCCGGCACACCGGCGCCGAAACGGTCAATGCGGCACGAGCCCTGTTTATCAGCCAACAGGATCAGCTGCAGGCCGCAGTTGCACAACAACAGGCGGCAACGGCCAATCTGCAGCAGGCCCTGAAAGAATGGCATGCGGCGCGTGCCGAATTGAAAGCGACTGGTCACCGCATTGAAAATCAGCGGGCGGCCCATCGACGTGACACATTTCTAAAAGAAGAACAAAACCAGCAGGAAACAGCCGCTCGAGCGATTTTCCAGCAGGCCTCTGACACCGGTGGAGCAACACGATCATGAAGAACATGCTGGGATTGATTATTTATGGTGGCATCCTGTTTGGCCTGTCAGCCGGAGGTGCCTGGTTCATGCATTCGAAGCATCAGGCAGAGCTTGAAAAAGAGCGTCAGGCACACCGACCCGATCCGGATGCTGAACTCGTGGACTCCACGACGGCGCAACCGACGATCGTCACCCCCGACATCCCGAAAAGCCAGCGTCTCGACACAAGAAACAGAGTTCCTGTTCGGCCTGAGGCAATTTCGGCGGAAGAAATTGTGGTCCACGGGATCAAACTGAAAGAGCGGGATGAGGCAATCCGGCTGCGAGAAAAAGCACTGGAACGAGTTGAAGCGCAATACACACTGATGCTGAAGGATATTGAAGGAGAACAACGTGAGATCGAAGGTCTGATGGAGCAGGCGCGCGCTCAAAACAAGGCAGCAGCCGAAATCATGAATCGGGCAAGTGCCAAACATCAGGAGGCAGAAACGTTGTTTTTCGGAGCTGGAACCCGGAAAAAAGAAGCACAGGATCTGCTCGATCAGGTGAAGCAGGGACAACGAGACGGCGCCATCCAGCACTCGACGCCACCGGTCGACGAATCCATGACATCGACCACCGCAACTCCCGCGGATCGAGAAGCCAACCTCAAGAATATCACTGCCGTCATGCAGAGCATGTCCCCGGAGGTCGGAGCCAAACTTCTGAGTGAAATTATCGACAACGGCCAAAATGCGCTCGCCGTCCAGCTGATCTCCCGACTTCAAGACCGGACGGCCGCGGGAATTCTGGATGAAATGAGTCAGTACGAACACGGTGAAGACAAAGTCGCCGAGTTGCTCCAGCAGTTCACCGAGTTACAGGGAACCGCTCCCGTCAGGAAGAAAAAACGCTAAGCGGGGTCAATTGGAGACCGCACGCGGGAATCCCTTCATTTCGATATGCCATCTCTCACGAATCAGGCCAGTACGATGAACACACTCGAAGTTGTCGATGTCGGACGTGATCTCCTGATCACGACAATGTGGCTTGCTGGACCTGCGGTGCTGGCGAGCCTGCTGGTGGGGCTGGCGGTCAGCCTGATGCAAACCCTGACCAGTATTCAAGAGCAGACTTTGTCGTTTGCACCGCGGATCGTGGCGGTCGCCGTAATGCTGTTGCTGATGCTGCCCTGGATGCTGAAAGTGACCACATCATTCACGATGAGAATGATGGGACGCATGGTTGAGGTCACGCAATGATCGAAGCTGTCATCATTTGCTGTCTGCTCGTGCTGTTTCGTGTGGGCGCGTTCCTGGCGTTCCTGCCTCCCATGGCTGGACGGGGACTGCCGAACACCGTGAAAATCGGCCTCGCCGTGGCGGTTACGATTGTTCTGGCCCCGCAGTACGCCGGTACAGCCGCCCTGCAGTTGGACCTGGCTGCGCCGGGCGCAGCTGCCTGGCTGCAGCTGGCTTACCTGGCAGCTCGAGAAACCGCACTGGGTGCCGGTCTTGCGTGGCTGTTCGGACTGTGTCTGGTCCCCGCACGAATCGGAGGCGCCTGGATCGCGCAGGAAATGGGGTTGAACCTCGGCGAACTGACATCGCCAATGGACCAGCAGCCTTCCAGCCCGGTCTCGCAGGGACTGGAAGCACTGGGCGTCCTGCTGTTCTTTGCACTGAATATTCACCACGTCATGTTTTTTGCGCTCGGCCGATCGTTTGTGAACCGACCACTCCTTCAGGAATGGTCGCTGCCGTCGTGGCAATCCGTTGTCCAGGCCGTGGCGACAACAGAACAGATTGGGCTGATGATCGTGGCCCCTGTCGGAATTCTGTTGTTCGTAACGTCGGTGACGCTGCTGATCACGATGCGAACCGCCCCGCAGTTCAACTTCATGTCCTACGGGATGACTCTGCGACTGATCGCAGGCATTGGTGGAATTTTCCTTTTTCTTCCGGACATCCTTTCCTCACTTCAATACTTCATGACTCGGACACCAGTCAAAAACTGGTCCTGAAAACTGAACCCAAACATCGATGGCAGAATCAGATCAAAAGGGAACCGAAGCGCCAACACAACGTCGGCGTGAGGAAGCGCGTCTCGACGGTCAGGTGGTTCAAAGCCCTGACCTCAACGCCGCCCTTGCGCTGTTCACCGGTTTGTTGACACTCCTGTGGTTCGGGGGACCTGTTGGCCAGCGCCTGCTGAACGCCATCCGCACCTGGTTTCACGGGACACCGGATTCCGACTGGACCTCCATTCATACCCAGTTGGGAGCCCACTGGATGGTCGGTGAAATCATCGGAAGCTGCGGACTGCTGCTCACCCTGCTGATCCTGATGGCACTCGGCCTCGGACTGCTGCAGGTTGGATTCGTGATCTCATGGAAACCACTGTCACCGGACTGGAATCGACTGAACCCGGCTAAGGGGCTGGAACGCCTGATCTCACCGGACTCAGCTGTCCGCGGTGTCTTAGGTGCCTGCAAAGTTCTTGGTCTGCTGATCGTCAGCGCCAGCATTCTGTGGATGCGTCGTGACGAACTCGATGTCAGGAACTTCGTCTCACTGGGGGAGATCCTGAGTTTCGGATGGAAACTGGGACTGACGATCGGGATTGCCCTGGCCGGCGTTACTCTGGCACTGGCAGTGATCGACTATGTCAGCAAGTGGTTTCGGAACGAACAGAAACTGCGAATGACGCACGAGGAAATCAAACGGGAACAAAAGGACGACACAGGAGACCCAGCACTCAAAGTTGCGATGAGGAGGCGACAGCGCGAAGCCATCAAGCAGGGATCTGTGGCGGAGATCTCCACGGCAACGATGGTCCTGACCAACCCAACTCATCTTGCCATCGCCATCCGTTACGACCAGGGAACCATGGCGGCGCCGAAAGTCGTGGCCAAGGGAGCTGGTATTTTTGCAAAAAACATCAGGGAAACGGCCCGCAAACACGGGGTTCCCGTGATGGAGCGTAAGCCGCTCACGCGCGCACTCTACAAATCAGTAAAAGTGGGACAGGAAATACCATCGGAGTTCTTTCGGGCAGTGGCCGAAGTGATGGCATATCTGTGGAAAATGCGGAGGACTGCCGCATAGGCATCCGAAAACAAATCAAACAGGCGGGACCAGCAATGACTCCTGCATCCTGTGGACTGATCACGGGACTAACGGCTCAGCATCGCCGAGACAGATGTTCAACCAGGTTCCTGTTGGCAAGGAGGCGTACTTATGGATGTTGCAACAATTGGAGGTCTGATCTGTGCGATTGCGCTGGTCGTCGGCTCCATCCTGCTGGGCGGCGGGCTTGGGGCATTTGTGGACCCACCATCAATGATGATCGTATTCGGTGGCTCCCTTGCTTCGGTCTTCGTCACATTTCCACTCAAGAAAGCGCTGAGCACTGCAACAGTTGTGAAGAACTGCTTCATGTTCAAGCTGCCGGCGGCCAATGAAGTGATCGCTCAGTTCAGTGAGTTTGCGACGACGTCCCGACGAGATGGCCTGCTGGCGCTGGAAAGAGCAGTGGAAGCCATCGAGGACCCGTTTCTCAAACGGGGCCTCGAACAGGTTGTGGGTGGTACCTCGGCCGATGATCTGGCCTCCAGCCTCGATCTCGAAGTGGAACAAATCGGCAGCCGCCATACATCCGGCAAGAAGATCATCGATTCGATCGCCTCAGCTGCTCCTGCTTTCGGGATGATCGGAACACTCATCGGTCTGGTGCAAATGTTGAATAACCTCAGTGATCCCAGCCAGATCGGCAGCGGGATGGCGGTTGCTCTTCTGACGACGCTCTACGGCGCCGTCATCGCAAATATGTTCTGCATACCGCTCGCCGGAAAACTGGAAACTCGTGCGTCAGAGGAAACGATGATTCGTGAGCTCATGATTACCGGGCTGGTTTCACTGGTTGAAGGCCACACGCCAGGTGCCGTCGAAGAACGACTTCAGTCGTTCCTGGCTCCAAAAGCTCGCGTCGACAGTTCGGCTCAGCAGGCTGCTTAGGATTAGGAGAATACCAATGGGCAAAAAACTGTGCTGCAGTGACTCCAAAGCCGGCGAAATCCCATCGTGGTTTATGACGTACAGTGATGTCATTACGCTGATGATGACGTTCTTCATTCTGCTGCTCACATTCTCAACCAACGAACCGGAGTTCTTTTCCAAGGTGCAGGTCGTTGCCTTCGGTGGTGGTGGCTCCACCGGCAGAGCAGGTGCGTCAGACAACGCGCTGGATCAGAACGTACCCATCGCCCGCTATCGGCCTGATGCGGCGAGGAAAACGACCTGGGGAACAGAAACGCCGCCGATGGAAACGGACCACGCTCAACAGACTCTGGCCAAAGGATTAGCGGCTCTGGAACAAACTCATCTGCTGGCGGATGCGGATCGAATTCGACTGCTGTCGCCACTGTCAGCCATGCGTGACGAGAACGGACAACCGACCGCCCACGGCTGGCAACAAGTCAGAATGCTGGCACCGCAGCTGATCAACATGCCGGTCGAACTTGGATTTCGCGCGACCTCACAGGAAGACGCTGACTTTTGCATCAATCTGGCCGTCACGATGTTTGCTGAGCTCGGTGTGCCTCTCGGGCGCATTTCTGTTTCTCTCGTCGAACCTTCCATTGTTCCGCGCGGTCACCTGGAAATGATGCTCACTCGACAGGACAAGAACAGCACCCGGTAGGTCGCGCGCGGTGCACCACCAAAGTTGATGGCCCCGTATTTCGCCAGCAGGACGTTGTCATGGCAAAGAAAAAGTGCCCACCTCCCGGGCCAAACATGAGTTACATGATTTCGTTCGGAGACACCATGACAGCCTTGCTGGCATTCTTTATCGTGTTCAATTCACTGGCGGAGGAGCAATCCGGAGCCAACCTGCATGCGGGAACAGGTTCCTTCGTCTCAGCCATATCCAGCAAAGGCCTGCCCGGTGCCCACAGTGACGATCGGTCCAAACTGATTGTCCAGCATCAGGCTGCGGCACCAAGTTACATCGCCAGTGACCCGACGGGACAAACAGAACACGGGAACGGCGCAGGGCCACACGATGAGGACAGCAAAGGACGTGTCATTGACTTTCAGAAAGACAATTTTGAGCGTTTTCTGACGGAAGCCGAGAAGATGTCAAAACTTGAGTCCGCGACTGCGATTGACGCAGAGATATTCACAGACGTTCTCGGACATTTGCCGCTCGACGGTCCGTTGATGAATGAAAACATCGCCGCGGTGGTCAAAGGTGTCGCAAAAATGCTGCGGCAGCCGGACCGCGAAGTCGAGCTCACCGTCTGGTGTACGGCGCCCGCCGAAGGCCCCTGGAAACGTGCCGTCGGTCAGGCCAGTCAATTGCGGGATGAAACCATCGCGTTGCTGAGGCTGCCACTTAGTCAGCAGCAAAAACTCACCGCCGTCGCACGTCCGTGGCCGTGGAGTTCACCAACACCCGCGACCAAAGGCCTCAGCGAAACAGAAAAAGAGAAGACAGACAAACGTATCCTGCGACCAGCGATGTCCGTGACCGTGAGAGTGACCAGCACACCGACCCCTTGACAGAATTGGTCGACTGAAGCCTGGGCCGGGCTCAGATCCTGGGACACGTCGACGCGTCGAACACTCTGCCGACCGGACTTCGACTCGATCATCGAAACAGCTCAGCCTCGATCACGACCTCTGCGACCCGGAGTTCTTTCTTCTCGACCGCGTTCTCGAACTGTCTCTTCCCGGCGCCGACCGTTTCTCGTATCCAGGCGCCCTGATGTGGCCGCCTCAGCTGGTGTCGCGACACCTCCCACGATCACCAGTTTTTCGCGTTGAGGCCCAGTCGGGGACGGTTGCCCAGCCTCACTTTTGAGCTTGTCCCATGCCGCCAGCTCTCTCGGTGTCAGCAAGCCGTCGGCGTTCAGGTCGATCTCGTCGAATAACTCCAGTTCATCGCGTCTGGCGACAATCCATTCGTAGAGCCCAATCTGTCCATCCAGATCGGAATCGACGTTGACGTATGACTTTGGTAAGTCGACCGTAATGCGTTCACGATCTCGTGGCTTGAACGGGGGAGGCGGAGTCGAACGATTAGCTCGCCCGTTGTCGTTGCGGTCAGAGTTGTCGTCACGTTGTTCCCGGTTGCGGCGGGCCTCTTCAAATCTCTCACGCATGCGATCGCGCACCGCATCCACCGCTTCACCACTCTGCAGGTCAATTCCACGCTCAGCCATCATGCCCCGAAAACGTTCAGGAATCCGCTCAATCTCGTCCTGATCGATCACCCCATTTTGGTTGGCATCCAGACGCGAAATGGGATCGAATCCACCTCGACCACCTCGACCACCTCGACCACCGCGGTCGCCGCGGCCGGACCCTCCGCGTTCACCGCGACCAAATCCACCGCGGTCGGACTCTCCGCGGTCACCGCGACCGAACCCTCCGCGGTCACCGCGGCCAAACCCACCGCGGTCGCCGTCCTGACCGTGTGCGACCAGCACACAATGCATCAGCATCAAGCCGGCAGCGATTGATCGCACAATCATGGAATGATTTCCTGTTTCTGATTCGCTTCTCCGTGAGAAGTTCACTTCATCACATCCTATCGGACGGACGCTGGAGGCAATATGACGTTTCCCAAATGTCCGACAAATCCAGTGAAAACTGACAAACACAGCGCCGCCCGTGAAATCTTCGGCAGTATGACAGGGATTCGTCGTCTGACTCCAGTTCGGTCCGCATTACGTGGGTACCATCAACTGTTCCGATCGTGACGAATATTAATACCCCTCCTGAATAGCCTGCATTCGATCGCAAATCCGGCCTGCTCCCGATGTTTCCCACCTGAAAATTCTGGCCGACGCCCGGTATTCTGCGAGAATACAACGACTCAACATGGCCGGACGAGTGTTTCGCTCTTGCCTGCAACATTATCGGTTCGACCTTTTTGGCACTCCCTCGGACCGACTGTGCATGATCGTTTCTGTGGGTTGCCCCCCTCTCCAGAGCAGTGTCACCCTCCGAAGAGCCCAGATGAAGCTGCATACTGTCCACCTGTTCAGATTGCTGATCTGCCTCATGCTACCAGCCACCCTGGCTGATCCGGTGCTGGCGCAGGGGCGTGGGCGCAGGGGTTCCGAACTGGACTTGCTGAGGAACGAGGACATCCTGCAGGAAATCGGCGTTTCCAGTGAAGTCATCGACCAGTTAGACGCACTCCGCCGCAACACAACGACGACGCGAGCCGCCTTTGAACAATTCAGAGACGAAATGTCGGCCGCTAAAACAGACGACGAACGGACGACGATTCGGGAAAAAATTCAGGAGGCCGTGAAAGCCGGTGGCCGGCAGTTCCAACAACAGGCATTGAATCTGTTGAATCCGGCGCAACAAGGGCAACTGCGCCGCGTCTATATCAGGAATTACGGAGTCGAGGCCCTGGCCGACGACCGAATTGCTGCGGACCTGCAGCTGGAAGACGATCAACGCGGTCAGATCAGCGAACTAATCAAAGCGCGTCGCGCAACAGGTTCTGACGACGATTTATCCGCCAGCGATGCTGACGCGGATCGGCAGGAGTGGGACGGGAAACTGCTGGCGGTCCTGTCAAAAAAACAGCTTGCGGTTTGGAAACAGCAGACTTCCGCCGACGAAAGCAGGGTACCCGTTGGGGAAGCCATGGATTCCGGGTTGCGGTCAGGCAGCGAGTCGGACACCAATGTTCGTGCTGCCGCACTTCCTGAGACCGGCGAAACATTAGCCAATTTTGGCGCAGGTCCCACGGAGCCGGGTCAGAAGATTCAGACGTTCTCGTTCAACTTTCGTTATGCCCCGTGGGATCGGGTTCTGCAGATGTTTGCCGACGGCGCCGGACTGACTCTGGATATGCAGAGGGTCCCGCCTGGCACGTTGTCTCATCTGGATCATCGCGAATACACGGCGACGCAGGCCCTGGATATCATGAACGGGTACCTGATTCGCAAAGGCTTCGGCATCGTTGAGAAAGATGGTTTCCTGATCGTTGTCAACCTGGACGAACAGCTGGATCAGAGCCTGGTTCCCGAAGTCACGCTTGCACAATTGCAGAAGACCGGCGATGAAAAAACCGTTGGTGATCATCAGCTCGTCACGATTCGCGTTCCGGTCGCAGGGCTGGACACCGGGCGAACCGCTCAGGAAATCGAATCGCTGCTGGGCCCCTGGGGCAGCATGGTTGCGCTGACGCAGTCTCAGATCATCATGGTGACCGACATCGGGGCGAATCTTCGGCGGATTTTAGGCCTGCTGGAAGCGGCGTCCCGCCCGGACGAACTGGTCTTTACACCCTATCATCTCAAGAACATCGACGTGGAAGCTGCAGAACCACTGCTGCTGACGCAATTTGGGATGCGGCAGGCGGCAACAAATGTGAGTTCGGCCGCCGAAGGACGCAGTTTCCGGGACAGTCGTTCCCGCGCCGGCCGCACCTCGACTCCGGCAACGCCCACACCCACCGAATCACTGCAGGTCGCCTCCGATGTACGGACAAACAGCCTCCTGGTGACCGGCACGCCAACTCAGCATGTGCTGGTGGCCACGATTCTGGAAGCAATCGATGTGTCCGAAGCACCCGATGGTCAGCCTTTGTCGCGGACCGGCAGACGAGGCAAATACCTCATGGTCTATGACGTGAGTTCCGCCGACGCGCGCGAAGTCACCAAGACACTCGACGCGATCATGCCGGGCATTGTCGTGAACGAAGATGGCCGCAACGGTAAAATCCACATCATGGCCGGCGAGCGCGAACACGACGAAGTGTCGCTGTTGATTCGACAACTGGATGGTGCTGGTGGCCGGCAGTCAGTCGCCGTTATCCCACTCATCAAGATGGACCCCATGATGGCAGCGGCCACACTGCGGTCCTTGTTTCTCAGCGACGGTGACGAAGCTCCCACACTGGAAACAGACCTCTACGGTCGCCGGCTTATTGTGCGCGGGGATCCGGATCAGGTCACACAGATCAAAGCCGTACTGGCGCAACTCGGTGAAGACGGATCAGGTGTCCGCCCGCCGAGTGCAAATGGGTCACGGCGCCGATATTCACTCCAGGGACGCAGCCCGAATGAATTCCTGAGAATCCTGCAGGACACCTGGAACGACTCCGAACCCAACCCGATCCGCATCGTCGTCCCGTCACGGTCCGGACCTGTCAGAGAGCGCCGCACCACTGACGGCGCGGTGGACCCTTCTGAAGACGATCCGCCCAATGAGCAAACACGTCATGAGCTGCCCGGCGAGCTTCCTGTCAGAAGAGCGCCAGACGCACCTCCCGCAGCTGTCCGCCGTGAATACCTGGCTGTCAGGCACCAGGATGCCGCATCCGGCGTCCCTGAGGCAATGCCTGATGACGTCGTCGTCACTGTGCTCGGCGATGATCTGCTGCTGTCATCGGATGACCCGGAGGCACTGGATCGCCTCGAAGAACTGCTCGACTCCCTGCAGCAAACCCTGCCGTATCGCACGCGCTGGACCGTGTTCTATTTGCAGGCAGCCGATGCGACGGAAGCCGCCGACATGCTGGCTCAGATCTTTCCCAGCAGTTCAGTCGCGTCAACGACCGCATCCACCGACGGGAGTGTCCTCGGTTCACTCGCCAACAGTTTTTCGGGCATTGGCAGCAGCCTGGTGGACGCCACTGGACTCGGAGGACTCGGCGAGAGCCCACAGACACTTCGCATCATTCCGGACGTCCGCTCAAACTCTTTGCTGGTCGCAGGCCCGGATGCCGTATTGCAGGATGTCTGGGCCATGCTCAACGTTCTCGATTCGAGTGATATCCCTGAATCGTTCCGAGATATGCAGCAACGCACAATCACCCTGGAATACGCGAACATCGACAACGTGGCCACGATCCTGCGCGATGTCTACAGGCCTTTGATGGAGAACCAGAACGCGAACCGGCAACGATCCCAACAGAACCCCTTCGCGGCCATGTTGGGTGCCGGTGGCGGCAATCCAGAGAGCTCTGCGTCCGTTCAAATGACACTTGGGATCGATCGCCAGACGAGCAGCCTGATCATCTCCTCAAGTCAGGAAATCTTTGACGATGTCAATAAACTGGTCGAATCACTGGACAAAAATGCCATGTCGGCCAATCGAAGAATTCGAGTGGTCCAGTTGAGAAGTGCGGATCCATTGGACATTCAAAGATCACTGACGGGACTGTTTCCAAGAGTCTCAACCTCTGTGTCCTCCAGTCGGACCGGTGGAGGCAATGATTCGACCGGCAGCAACGAGCAGAGACAAAGGGCCTCAGACAACGACCAGGCGGCTGACGCCATCCGCCGGTTTCGCGAACGGGCAGAGCGGAGACAGCAGGGTGGAGGCACCGAAAATCAGGGCGGCGGAGGCGCAAGGGGAACTGGTACACGAGGAAACGGCGGTCGTGGAGGACGAGGGGGTCAGCGGTCCGGCCGTTAAGCGGCGAACGGACCGACTCATCGGAGCAGAAGAGAAAAC
>JBDOMX010000736.1:0-2907 GCA_039831615.1 Planctomycetaceae bacterium | reverse complement strand
GAGACCGTACGGCAGCCGCAAGGCATGAATATTACGCTGGTGACAACAGCGGACACCGATGATGAAGGACGCGTGCTCCTGAAAGCGTTGGGTATGCCGTTCAAGAGTCTGGATAGTTAACAGAAGACTGAGTTATGGCCAGCAAGGCGAAGATTGAAAAGGCGAAGCGTACTCCGAAGTACGGATCGCGGATTGAACGACGATGCGGCATGTGCGGAAGACCGCGCGCCGTCTACCGGAAGTTCAAGGTCTGTCGAATCTGTTTTCGCAACCTGTGCCTGGATGGCTTGGTTCCCGGTGCAAAAAAGGCCAGCTGGTAGTTGTCGGTGACAACACGGGCTGTTGAATTGGTGCTGCCACAATGATGACTGATCCCATTGCTGACCTGTTAACACGGATCCGCAACGCAATTCGGGTGGAACGTCCGTACGTCGAGATGCCATCGTCAAAGATGAAGCTGAGCCTCGCGAATGTTTTACATCGTGAGGGGTTCGTTTGGGATTCCGAGGTGATTGACGGCGAGCCCGTCGCCACACTGCGGATCAATCTCAAGTACGGCCCGGATGGCGAACATCTCATAGAACACATCGAACGACTGAGCAGGCCCGGTCGACGGGTGTATGTTGGTGTGGGTGAGTTGAAGGATGTGAGACAGGGAACTGGAATCTCTGTTCTATCGACCCCCAAAGGGTTGTTGAGTAATCGGGAGGCTCGACAGCAGGGTGTTGGCGGCGAATTGCTCTGTCAGCTGTGGTAGGTGTTTCGTTTAGTTTCAACGGTTGATGGTTCAATGTCACGAATCGGTAAGAAACCAATTATTGTTCCTGATGGCGTGCAGCTCACGATTTCCGGACCGGACGTCACGGTGAAAGGTCCGAAAGGGGAACTGAAGCTGACGGCACATGTGAACATGCGGTTCGAGCTTGAAGAAGATGGTAGGGTTGTTCGAGTGATCCGGCCGGACGAATCACGAGAGAACCGGGCGTTGCATGGCCTGACGCGAAGTCTGGTTCAGAACATGGTGGATGGAGTCGTGAAACCGTTTGAACGACGCCTGACCGTCGTCGGGGTTGGCTACAATGCCAGCCTGGCTGGCAACAAGTTGTCGTTGCAGGTTGGTTTTGCGAATACGGTCGTAATGGATATCCCGCCGCTGGTGACGGTCGATGTACCAAGTCCGACTTCGGTCATCGTCCGCAGTTGCGACAATCAGGCGGCCGGTCAGTTTGCCGCAGAAGTTCGCTCTGTACGTCCTCCGGAACCTTATAAGGGGAAGGGGATTCGTTACGAGAGTGAACAAGTCCGCCGAAAAGCTGGTAAAGCCTTCGGTTCCAAATAGCCGGAGTGGTTGAGGTTGTATTTGATGTGAATTCGAGCGTTGGGCATGCAGCCCGGCGAGCCTGATGCCGCGACGACATTGGTTCTGATCAGCATTGAAGCTATACTCAAAATCACTGGATTTTGTCACTGCACGTGTGATTTGGTTGTGGAACAATGAAGGCTGAGAAGCGAATATTAAAACGGAAGAGCCGACGCGGTTTTCGTGTCAGCAATCGCGTCCGGCGAGACGCGCACGGCCGACTTCGTTTGTCGGTCTTCCGAAGCAACCGGCATATTTACGCCCAGGTGATTGACGACGCGGCGGGGCATACATTGGTTTCGGCCAGTACCATGGAGAATGGTGTGGCCGGTCCAGGCAAGGTCGCGGCCGATCGGAGTTCTGCCTCACGGGTTGGACAGCTCATTGCTGAACGAGCTCAGGAGAAGGGAATCTCGGAAGTTGTCCTGGATCGAGGCTCTTGCAAGTACCACGGCCGAGTAGCTGCGTTGGCGGACGCGGCGCGAGAGGCCGGACTGAAATTTTAACACTGGAGTGCACTCGGCACAGTATCTGCCGCAGTGAAATCAAAACCGAGGTGAAGTGTGTCGGCAGTTGAATCACGAAATGATGCGGCGGAAACCGTCGTTCAGATACGACGATGTGCCTGTGTGGTCAAGGGCGGGCGGCGATTTAGCTTTGCGGCCCTCGTTGTCACCGGCGATCGGAATGGTCGTGTCGGTTATGGATATGGGAAGGCTATTGAAGTACCCCTGGCGGTTGAAAAGGCGACCAAGGCTTCGAACCGAGCCCAGACAAACGTGCCGCTGGTACAAACAACGATTCCTCATCAGGTGCTTGGCCGTTTTCGAGCTTCACGCATTCTCCTGCTGCCGGCTCGACCTGGTACGGGTGTGATCGCGGGTGCCTGCGTACGGTCAGTGCTGGAGGCTGCTGGTGTGACCGATATCCTGACAAAGAGCTTCGGCTCAACGAACCCGCTCAACCTGGTGAAGGCAACGTTCGATGCACTCAGTCAGCTGCGGACCAAAGAAGAAATCGCACGATTGCGAGGGGTGTCGTTGTAATGATTCTGAACGATGTGCACACGGGAATTCAAAAGTACCGAAAGCGGAAGCGAATTGGTCGAGGCACGGGGTCGGGACGCGGTAAGACGTCCGGTCGCGGTCACAATGGTTATTTCAGTCGGTCGGGATCCAGCCGGCGTCGTGGTTTTGAAGGTGGCCAGATGCCGCTATTTCGCCGCGTGGCAAAGCGTGGGTTCAACAACCGCGCCTTTGCGGACGTGGTGGTGATTGTCAACGTCGGGCAGCTGGACAAAGCATTTGAAGACGGTGCGGAAGTTACTGCTGAGACACTCGTCGCTCGCGGCATGGTTCCCAGCCGATTCGACGTTCTGAAAGTGCTGGGTGACGGCGAGTTGACAAAGAAGCTGACTGTCAAGGCTCACCGTTTTTCGCAGAGCGCTGAGGCTGTGATTGTCGCTGCCGGAGGCAAGTTTGAGCGGATAGTCACTACGGACCGTTTGAACTCGAAAAACTGACGGATCGAGATTTTGGAGACACCAC